>CAYVGM010000424.1:0-1504 GCA_964451125.1 uncultured Chitinophagales bacterium | reverse complement strand
TGGTTGATTTTGTTATAGTTATCATTATACATTTATTCGTCTATTTGGGAGTTAGGTGCAATGCCAGCGGACACCCTAAAACATTCGGAGTTGGCTGACAAAATCTTTAAAACGCTTTTCTTGTGCTTCATAATAATCTTTGTCTATTTCAAACCCTGTAAAGTTGAACCCATTTTTTTGACAAGCTATTCTACTGCTTCCACTCCCTAAATGAGTATCTAAAATCAAATCACCTTCTTTTGCGTAGTTATGTAAAATCCAATCATACAAAGCCACAGGTTTTTGGGTTGGATGTATTCGCTTTTCTTTATCCTTCATATTTTCTTGCCAAAAACCCTCCCACATAAAATCAAATCGCCTTACTGCTGTTTTAAAAGAACTCCACGCCAGTTCACAATCTGCATTATTACCAACAGTTTTTTTATTCCATACAAGCCAACAACTACTATTTTTGTTTATCCTCTCAATAAAGTGATTTGCACCCCAAATAATTTGATTTTTTGAAACTCTAAATAATTCTTCAAAATATTCTTCACTTGCAGTTTCTTTATCCCAATCTTTTGAAGTGTGTGGCTTTGTATATGTTTTTCCTCTGCTTGGGCGTTTTGTTTTATCTTCTCCAATCCCATAAGGCGGGTCAACTACTGCCAAGTCAAAGTGATTATCCGAAAAGCGTTTTAAACCTTCTACACAATCCTCATTATACACCACAGAAGGCACTGCACCTAACAAGGTATTGCCAAAAGTGGGGTTTTCGTGCTTTCTATAAACTTTTGTATCTATATTCATCATTTGTACTTTTAATTAACATTAGTGGTACAATGCCCCACCTTCGGCAATACCCAATCCGTTAGTAGCAATCTAAATGACCACCAAACGTATTAGTAATACCGCTACCATCATCCCATTCTACTTTCCAAAAACCCTTACCTCGTCTCGATTTACCAACAATTACTCCTGTTGAATATTCGTTAGATTTTAATTTTACTTCACACCCAACAAATAGACTGCTACTAACAGCACCTATATTCAATTGCGGTTCTTGTGGTTCATTAATATTTTCGTTTTCTAATATCATTTTATCTTAATTTGAAAGTTTTCGTTTTCAAAGTCCGCAACTAAATATAGCTGCAAAACGTTATGTGCAAGGCTAACATTCGTTTTCCAAAACAAGTTTGTAGGTTGAACAACTTTTTGGTATTACAAATGCGGTAAAGTTTTCACCCATTCCCTCGTTTGGTTGTTTATGAACAGCTTTTACCAAAGTGCTATTTGCAAATCCAATTGGCACAGCCATTTCGCCAAAATAAATAGCGTTCAAATCATCGGTATATTTACCACCAACTTTACCACATTTACAAGTTCTTTTAACATCAATCAATCTAACTATATCTTGACATTCTTTACAAAGCAAAAGTTTCATTTCGTTTTCAAATTAAATTTAGTGCCGATAAACCGCCCAGCACATAACAGCGGTTTGGCAAAAGCTGCCAGAAAGTTTTGT
>CAYVGM010000423.1:0-1506 GCA_964451125.1 uncultured Chitinophagales bacterium | reverse complement strand
AGTCATTGGCTGGTAATTATTTCCAGATCGGTGTATCCGATTTTGATTTGAGACCTTGTTTGGAGACGAGTTTTGATTTTTATAAAAGAATCGATCAGATTGCATAATTAACCGAGTATTGATATCTAAGCAAAATGGTACTTCCTGATCTACTTCAATACAATTTGAAGATTGTATTTTGTGGTACTGCTGCAGGTAATAAATCTGCTGAACGCAAGGCATACTATGCCGGGGCTGGCAACTTGTTTTATCCAACCTTGGCAAGTTGTGGTATTACACCACGTATACTAAAACCTGAGGAATTTCCGGAATTGTTGCAATATGGCATTGGCCTCACCGATTTGGTAAAACACCATTTTGGGATGGACAAGGATTTGAAGCAAGAGCATTTCGACACCAAAAGCTTTGAACAAAAGATATTGCAATACCGACCACAGTTGGTTTGCTTTAACGGAAAAGAAGCTGCCAAAGTGTATTTCAACCTCAAATACACAACGCAGGTAAGCTATGGCTTGCAAGACAGAACTCTTGGCAATACAAAGCTGTATGTCGCTCCATCAACATCCCTGCAGGCCATTGCCTATTGGGATGAAAGCATTTGGCAACACTTAAAAAATCTAATTAACTGATATGATACCACACTGGGCAAACAGAACAGTTTACACACACTTCGATGCATTTCTGCAAAAGTGCATCCTTGGCAATGATACATACATAACCGATAATCCGGGCAAATTTACTATTGACAATTTGAATGAATGTGTTAAGTGCTTTTCGGATAATCCAGATATAGGAGACGGTAGTTTCGATGAGAAAGCGGATGAACAGTTTGCAAATACATCAGACGAGGTAAATATTGTCTTTGCTCATTTTATTTGGCTTTGGTGTCTCGCAGATTCAAAAAGCCACGACTGGGGTAAAAAAAACATTGTTAAGCGTTTTTTGGGTGAGGAGATTCAACTTACTGATGTCTTTGTTAGCGGTGGGATTGGCTCTTCAGGCCAAAGACATAAAAGGCAAAAGCCTAATGAAATCAACTACTTACTTTTGCTTTTCAGATATGTAAAGCAAAATAAAGAGCAACTTAATATTGTAGATATTGCATCTCTGAAAATTGCATTAGAAGGTATTTGCAGAGCTCTTTATTATAAAAAATTTGATGCCTTTCCAATCAATGATGAAAAATTGAAAAATGCGGGGGACGCATATTTAGCAATGCATCATATACTCTTGCATTTATGTAATCCTGATAAATACGAGGCGATTGCAGCTCAAAAAGATAAAAATGCAATCATAAATACTTTTTACAGCCTACTAGATAAAGAAAATACTGAAGGTTTGTGGGATGATATAGATGATACTATTCTTCAAATCAGAAATAAATTATCACAGATTTTAGAATACGTTATTGATAGTTTTTATGATGGTGATGATATAGAAAGAGCTTGGAATTTTGGCGAAAATAAAGATGACGTTTCTCTAGATACTTTATTTGAGTACAAGAAA
>CAYVGM010000422.1:0-1511 GCA_964451125.1 uncultured Chitinophagales bacterium | reverse complement strand
CCACCTGAATGTGCCACCATTCCAATCCATAAGTTGAGCTTCCGGACCAATACCCGGTTCTGCTTTATGTACATGATATCTCGGGTTGAAATCTAAACCATAAAAAACAAAACCGTTGTAGTCAAATGAAAAATTTTGAAAATAATGTTCCAGTGAATCTTCCGGATTATACGTTCGTGATAGTCGGGTGCCATCATCCCAGTTTTGAAAAAAAAGCTTATTCGTCGTAAATACAGTATCAAATACTTCATTCCAAACTGAATCGCCATAAGCATACCGGGCTTCGTAATTATAGCGAACATAAGGCCATATATCATGATTGCCAATAATGGGTACATAAGGAATTTGAAGTTTATTTAAAATATCGCGGCAATGTATCATTTCTGATTTCTCTGCACTACCGGTCAAATCGCCGGAAACGATGACAAATTTTATATTTTTTGCAGCTGCATTTTCATTTATCCAGGTTACTGCATTTTTCAGTGCTCTGACGGGCCGGCTATTATCCCCGTAAGGCACACTGTCATTATCATAACCATTGCCTCCATAATCATTTCCATTTTGGTTATAATCCTCTCCCACATGGACATCAGTAATATGAACAAATGAAAAGGCATATGCTGCGCCTGGAATAGATTTATTCAAATTAAATTCTGGCATGGAAATGGATTGAGCAAAACCAGAGAAAGTAAGAAAAATGAAGTAAAAAATGAGAATCTTAAATTTCATTAAACTAAAAATAGCGATTTTACAGAAAACAATAAAACAAATTCTTGTTCGTTTAGAGTAAAATCTTAATTTTGTCCATATTAATATCAGCGCATGGGAATATTTTTGCAAGCAGCCACTACTTTAATTGACACAACAGGTCAAGCTGCCGCTGCGGCTGCGGCTGCCGCTCCGAAGGAAGAACTATCTGTACTGACACTGCTTTTCAAAGGTGGTGTAATGATGATACCGCTATTAGTGTGCTTGGCTTTAGCCGTATTTTTTATCATTGAACGATTATTGTTTATCAGCAAGCGAACAAATATCAACGAAGGCTTGGTTAGAAGTGTATTAGATAAATTGTATGAAGGCAATCTGCAAGGTGCTGATGCGCTGTGTACAGCAGACAAATCTGCTCTGGGCAATGTAGTGCAAGCCGGCATAGGACAATTAGGAAAACCCATCGACCATATTGAAAAAGCGCTTGATATACAAGCAAACATAGAATTGAATGATATGGAAAAACGAACTTCCTATATCAGTTTGATTTCCGGTATTGCGCCACGTTTGGGATTTATCGGTACGATAATCGGAGTAATTGTTATCTTTTATAATATCGCATCTTCGGGTGGTAATATTTCAATTGATACGATTGCAAGTGGTTTATACCAAAAAATGATTTCATCCGGGATGGGCTTAATTGTAGGAGTAATTGCATTTATGGGTTATCACTTTATATTAACCCGCATAGACAGCTATTCGATGAAATTGCAACGTCAGATTTTTGAATTTGTAAAAGGCAT
>CAYVGM010000421.1:0-1520 GCA_964451125.1 uncultured Chitinophagales bacterium | reverse complement strand
AGCACTCAGCTTCAATTTTGCACGTCACCGCCAATTGCGGCAACACGCTGTTACCAGCTGGCGTTCTGTCCGTTGTCATTATAGCTTGATTAGTTTTTGTGTATAGCTATGTTGTCCTTGCCTTACTGAAATAAAATATAACCCATTTGGCAAGTTTGAAATGTCAATTTTATTTTTGTTTTGGTCTTTAATAATTAATTGACCCATAGCATTTGTAATTTCAATTTGAATATTGTCGTTTGAGGGTAAGACAATATTTATTTCAGTATTTGCTGGATTGGGAAAAATGGAAATTGCCTTTGTATATGAAATAGTTTCATTAATCGATGTTGCGTTGCACATTACTGAATTAAGTTTTTCCCAAATACTATTGCATAATTGAGTTGGAACTTCACCACTTGTAGCCTGATTACCCATTCTAACTACGACTAATCCTGAGCTTTTTGAAATACTTACAATCTGTCCGTTTTTTCCAAGACCTGCAAACATATCACTTGGGGCAGCTGGAGCATAAGAACCTGGAAAAACTATCTGAGACGTTGGAACCATATAGGAAGATTTTCCATTCAACCACCATAAATAGCCATAAGATAGATTAAGACTTTGAGAAGTGTTAGTCATTTGTTGAACATAGGTCGTGTCGTAAAGTAATGTGTCGGTATTCCAGATACAGTTATTTTGAATTAATAAACCGAAACGAGCCATACTTCTTACTTTACTAAAGAATACATTGTCGTAATCAATATAAGTCCAAGCCCCAGTCATGCCTGTTTTAGTTTTTAGTTTTGTTTGCGTGTAAGTATTAATGGGTGTGCCAGTTGCAGTTGCTAATACGTTTTCTAAAAGTGTGTATGGAGCATTGTGATATGCCCAGCGAGTGCCAGCCTCTGCTAAATAATTTAAACAAGTATCAATAGTGCAATGATTGTCGGGAACACCATCATCAAGGCCAGAAGTCATAGTTAACTGATTTCTGATTTTGATTTTGATTTCTTGAGTTGTTGTGCAATTTGTCCAACCTGCTCCTAAATAGGTTGACGAAGTGTCTGTAATAGATAAATAATTTTCTTCTTGAGCTTTGCCTACTAAAAATGAAGTGATTGTCTTACCTGCAGAAGCCCAATACCATAAACTATCTTTTGTAAAGGTTCCAAAGTATTTTTCCAAAACTATTTTGCCATCTTTTAATACAATAAAGCCTTTGGTGTCTTGTTGTTGCAAATAGTCGTATAAGGTGTCAATTTCATTTAAGCACCAACCTAATGAAGATGGAGAAATGGTGTCCCAAGTAGCCGTGCTACTTAGTGGAGGGAAATAAAGGCTTTGTGCGTTTGAAGTTGTCAAATCCAAAATCAAGCTGATAAATGTAAGAAGTAATATTTTTTTCATTATGCTAAAATTTAATATTAGACTGTCAAAATTGTAAAAGGTTTAGTCATTGTCCTGTGTTCGTTCACGCTTGCTGGTAACGCGCCTGAACTTGCCGATGTTCTGCGGGCTTTCCGCAGAACGGGTATCGG
>CAYVGM010000420.1:0-1543 GCA_964451125.1 uncultured Chitinophagales bacterium | reverse complement strand
TATCCGGATATTAAATTCCATTTCTCTTCTGAATTTCAAGATAAGGAGGTAGCTGACTTCAAACATGGCTAAATTTTAATTTAGCATTTCAGTATATTTATGCTAACAGGATATCCGATAAACAGCTATGAAATAAAAAACAATTACAAGTTGTTTAATGTTTCGAGCGGCATTATAATCCGATAGCTATAGGATGCCGCTCAGCCAGGGGAGGGGGCACTCTTTTTGAGTTCGGATGATGCAAGTTATATCCATGGAACAGTATTACATGTGGGTGGTGGTTTTGAATTACTGTAACTAGATATTATCAAAATTTTAATAGTGCCATCAAAAACGATGGTGCTATTAAAACTCAAAATAAAACCTAACATGAAGTTGCTATATACATTAATCACAACATTAATATTTATTGGCTGTTCAAACGGTCAATCAAAAACAAAAAATAAAATGGAAACAAATAATAATCCGCTTTTATGCGACATAGAAACAGGAATGTGTGAAATGCCAACCAAAAAAGAAAATGATAGTATTGTATCAATTTCAAAATCTAATCAAAAACCTGTTAAGGTTATTTATTACACCGACCCGATTTGCTCTTCGTGCTGGGGTATTGAGCCGCAATTGCGTAAACTCAAATTGGAATACGGAAACAGTATTGAAATTGAGTACCGTATGGGTGGATTATTGCCCGACTGGAGTTACAACAGTGGCGGCATTAGCAAACCGTCTGATGTGGCTCATCATTGGGACGAAGTAAGTATTCACTACGATATGCCCATTGATGGTGATATTTGGTTGGAAGATCCGCTGAATTCTTCTTATCCGCCATCTATTGCTTTCAAAGCAGCACAAATGCAAGACAATGAAAAAGCGATACTGTTTCTCCGAGAAATCAGAGAAATGGTTTTCTTAAAAAAGAAAAACATTGCCAAGTGGGAACACTTGGAAGCTGCCGCAAAAGCTATTGGGCTAAATGTGGAGCAATTAAAAACCGATTATGAAGGTAAAGCAAAAGAACTTTTTCAGGAAGATTTAAAACTGGGAAAAGAGCTTGGGGTAAGAGGTTTCCCGACACTGTTTTTCGTTGACGAAAAAGGAAACACCGAATTTGTATACGGCACAAAACCATACTCGTTTTATGAAGTGGCAGTATTAAAATTGGCTACTACTGCAAATAAAAGCGAATACAAAAAAAGTTGGGAAGACCTTTTTGAAAAATATCAAACATTAACGGCTAAAGAATTTGCCGAGTTATCAGGAACAGGAAGAAAGGAAAGCGAACAACTGCTGAATGAATTGACCGAAAAAGGAATGCTTGTAAAACATTCAACAAAAAATGGAGCTATTTGGAAACTAAAAAAATAAATTATGCTTAAAAATATTTTCACCCCCCTGTGTACTAACCCCCTATAAACGGAGCAATAACGCTTTATTACAAGCCAACAAAATAATGACTCCCCCGCTTAGCTAGGGCCCTCAAACGTTGGTGGCCGGTGTAACAGGCGACAGTAAAATATAAAACAATGCAAGATTTATTATTTGA
>CAYVGM010000419.1:0-1543 GCA_964451125.1 uncultured Chitinophagales bacterium | reverse complement strand
AAAAGTTTTTCACTCTAAATTTTTTACTTATAATTTAAATATTATAAAAAACAAAAAAAACCAAAAAATAAAAAATAAAAAAAAAAAAAAAAAAACCACGACTCTATCATTTCAATGGAAGATGAATCTGAAAATATTTTGGATAATATTGAAAGCAAACTCATAGAGAAAGTAGAAGATGCCTATAGGAAAGGCGATTTGGATATGCTCGATTCTTTGGATCATAAACAATACCCCTCCAAACTATATGGCAAATATCTGATTGAAGACCGGAATCTTGTTATGCTGCATAGTATGATGGAAGTTTACAAAACCGGACAATCCCTGTTCACCGGTGTTGGCGCAGGGCATTTACCCGGCAAAAACGGTCTGATAGAATTACTGAGAAAAGAGGGTTATTCAGTAAGACCGATTAGTTTGGATAAAATGAAGACGGCTACACAGACAAAAGATAAATTAGAAAAAGTAAAATTGCCGCTTACCTTTAAGAATTTCACCTCGGATGACAAAATTTTCTCGGTTGATGTACCGGGAAATATGTATGAAATTTATCTTTTTGATGAATTGAAACAATACTTGTGTATAGATGCGGCTAATGCAGCCTATTATACCGTCTATCGCATCAAATCTCATAACGAATTAGGCGGTTATAGTGTTGATGTAAATCGTCAACGCATCGACAGTTTATTCTTTGAATATATACCCGGAAAAATTTTAAAGAAAACAGAAATCAGTAAGTTTGGCTATCCGGGTTTTGATATTACTTCTAAAACGCAACGAGGAGATATCCGTAGATTTATTTTCATCATCACACCGCTTGAAATCTTTATTTTCAAGGCTGCCGGTGCCGGTGATTATTTTAGCGATAAAGAAAATGACCGTTTCTTTAATTCCATCTCACTGAATATACAACCCGACAAGTGGAGTACCTATGCCCCGGAATATGGTGACTATACGGCAAGCTTGCCTGACTACAGGATATTTGACAAGCAAACAGAACATATCGTCAGCAATGCACATTTTGATAAAACATTTGCTTACGACAAAGAAGGCATTTATTATTCGCTCATGAGAGCAAATTACAGTGATTACAAATTTATTGAAGAAGACACCTTTGAACTGGCTTATCCTATTGAGGTGATGAATAAAGACTGGGGATTTGATGTTATCAACCGACAATTTTCCACATATGAGAAGCACCCTGCCTTTGAAACCACGCTGAAAACAAAAGAAGGTAAATACCTCTTTATTAAAACCATAATCAAAGGCCCACATTATTATTTCTTGAGTGCAGTAAGTTCAGCCAACAAAAAGCCGGAACAATATTTTAATTCTTTCCACTTTGTTCCGGAGGTATACAACACTCCATTCTTTACCTATCAGGATACAGCATTACATTACAGCGTGAAAACCTGCGTAAAGCCCGCATTAGATGAGTTAGTAGAATACGCCGGATACAATACCCAACAAAACAAGTACAGCCAAAGGGAAGAAATCAAACCGTATGAAAGCAATATTATAAACAAAACCTATTTTAATCCTT
>CAYVGM010000418.1:0-1545 GCA_964451125.1 uncultured Chitinophagales bacterium | reverse complement strand
TCAATACATCAAATTTTGCCGTTGAATCCAAATAAGAAAACCGGAGCGACTCGCCTTCATCCAGCCCTCTGAATTTATCCTGAAACAAATGGCTTTCATCCAATACCGCTATATGTAAATTTTCGCTTGACTTTGCCGCCAAAACTATCATGGATATGGTGAGCAGCCCAACTAATAAGGGCAGTAGCAGTGTGAGTATGATAAAGGATTTTTTTCTTACTCTCGTGATATACTCACGCTGAATAATGTACCAGATTTTGTTCATGGCTTATGCTTGTGCTTTTGTTGACTTGTTCGATAAATATCTCGTTCACGGTGGGCAGTATTTCTGAAATGCCATTAAAAACAATATGATTGTCGAGCAGGAGGCGCACCACATCATTTACATTTTGTTTGTCGTTAAAGCGGATTTTCCATTCCTTGTCTTGCTCTTCCATTAAGTCGATTTTGTCATGTAATATGGCAGGAAATGCCGTAATATCCTCGAAAACAATGCGATAAACATGTTGTTTGAATTGCTGTTTTATTTGATGTACATTGCCATCCAAAATTATTTTCCCTTTGTTAATAAGCAATATATCTTCGCAGATTTCTTCTACATTCTCCATGCGGTGAGTTGAAAATAATATAGTCGTGCCTTTTTGGTGTAATTCAAAAATTTCGTTTTTAATTACTTCCGATGCAATAGGATCCAAACCGGAAAAGGGTTCATCGAGTATCAGCAGTTTTGGGTCGTGCAAAACAGTAGCAATAAATTGTACTTTTTGTTGCATGCCCTTAGAAAGTTCATCGATGGTTTTATCTCTCCAGCTTTCTATATCTAATTTTTTTAGCCAGTAATTAATTTTTTCTTCGGCTTGTTTTTTATTAAAATTCCTGATTTTAGCAAAATAAATTAAGTGCTCACCTACTTTCATTTTTTTATACATACCGCGTTCTTCGGGCATATAGCCGATGAAATTGGTATGCTTATCCGATATTTTTTCTCCGTTTATCTTGATTTCTCCTGCATCCGGCATAAAAATTTGCGTAATTAATCTGATCAGCGTTGTTTTTCCTGCACCGTTGGGTCCTAATAAACCGTATATTTTATTAGGTGCAATAGCAAAACTGACATCGCTCAGTGCGGTATTCTGCTGAAAGTTTTTAGTAAGATGATTGGCTTCGAGGAAAGGCATAATAGTTAAACAGCTAGCTTGTAAATTAGTTCCAAAAATCGGAAATAATATTCAATATTATCACGGAATTATTTCATGCCTATAGTAAAGTGCAAATAAATAATACCTGAAAATAAATACATCAGTCAGATGACTATTTTTGTTATTTTTGACTATGAAAACTTTCATTGGCTTTACATTCATTTTGATTTTTGCCGGCTTTATTCCATTGAGCTGTTGCAAAAACGAAGGCGGCAGAACCTTTAAAATGGACTTTACTCAGTTTAATTCGGTTCACTATCTCGCAGGATTGAATCTGTATGATTCGTTGTACTCGCAGATTGATTTTGATACTATACGCAATGCAGATTCACTCTATTTATTGGCT
>CAYVGM010000417.1:0-1545 GCA_964451125.1 uncultured Chitinophagales bacterium | reverse complement strand
GTACCCGCATATATGCGTGCAACACGATTGTCAGCGTATGCTCTGGCAATGTAATATTCCCACATATAGCCATAACCGCCGTGCAATTGCATACACTCGTCTACTAATTGCTGGTGCATGTCCGTACAGGAACTTTTTGCCATAGAAGCAGTTTCGGCACTGAGTTCGCCTTCACACAATAATTCTACACAACGATCAACAAATGTTTGGTGAATCTGGAGTTGTGTGGCCATTTCGGCCATTTTGAATTGAGTATTCTGGAATCCGGCAATAGGTTGTTTGAATGCATAACGGGAAGAAACATATTCAATAGTTTGCTCTAAAGCTCCTTCGGCACCGCCCACCGACATTAATGCAACCGACATGCGTTCTCTGGCTAATTTTTGCATCATATATATAAACCCTTTGCCAATTTCACCTAAAATATTTTCCTTGGGAATTTTTACATTATCAAAAAATAACTCACAGGTATCTTGTGCTTTCATGCCCACCTTTTTAAAAGGTTTCCCTTTAGAAAATCCTTTGCGTTCCGCTTCTACGATAAATAAGCTGATGCCTTTATCTTGCCCGTTTACAATAGTTCGGGCAGCGATGATACACATCTCACTCATATAGCCATTTGTGATAAAGGTTTTTTGACCGTTTATTTCCCAAAAATCACCCTGATCTGTTGCCGTTGTTTTCAAGGCCTGCAAATCACTGCCACAGCTGGGTTCTGTCATGCCGATGGCTGTAATTACTTCTCCGCTTACCATTTTTGGCAGCCAGTACATTTTTTGAGCCTCCGATCCAAAATCAATCAAATAAGGGGCAACTATGTCAGAATGCAAGAAGAACCCGGGACCTGTATATCCGGCTTTAGAAATTTCTTCAGTGATTAATGCACAAAAAGAAAAATCCAATCCCGGACCTCCGTATTCTTCAGGAACATCCAAACAAAGCAAACCCGCTTCTCCGGCTTTTGTCCAAACCTCGCGACTCACCATGCCATCTTCTTCCCATTGTGCATGGTAAGGTGTAATTTCTTTTTCGATAAATTGCTGACACATTTTTTGGAGCATCAAATGCTCTTTTGTGGAGTAAATATTTCTTTTTAATTTTATATTGGAATACATGTAAAAATTGTTTCTGCAAAGGTACTTATTTCGTAACATTTTTTAATGACCGTTATGGATGCAAAATCCCGTTTTTCAGACAGAGTAGAGCATTATATTAAATACCGCCCTGGCTATCCCCGGAAAGAATTATTGGTATTGCTGGAAAAAGAGATTCGGTTGACTCCAAAAATGAATATTGCAGATATTGGAAGTGGAACTGGAATTTCAGCTCGTATATTTTTGGAAAATGGGAATACCGTTTATGGCATCGAGCCTAATGAACCCATGCGGAAAGCAGCAGAAGGCTGGCTGCATGAATTTCCAAATTTTCACAGTTTACACGGCAGCTCTGAAGCAACAAACCTCCCGGATCATTCGATAGATTTAATTGTATGCGCTCAGGCTTTTCACTGGTTTAATCCGCAACTGACTAAAGCAGAATTTTTGC
>CAYVGM010000416.1:0-1547 GCA_964451125.1 uncultured Chitinophagales bacterium | reverse complement strand
GGCAAACTCTATTGGGTAGTTTGATATATGTGTACCCATTTTATTCATTACGTATCCAAAAGCAACTTGTTTCTCCGGGTCGGCAAAACCACCGGAGCCACCAGCACCAAAACTACCGTAACTTCTGTAGTTAATGCCAAAATTTTGAAATTCAGAAGGTTTGGCAAAACCTAAGGAAAATGGAATATCTACATGCAGCACCAAATCTTTTTTACTATGTTTAGGGTGGATAGGAGCCGACTCTAATTCGTCAAGTGTAGCTTTTGATAGGTTTAATTTTTTTCCACCGGTGGCAAACTCATTATATGCTTGCGCCACAGAACGTGCATTCCCAAAGCCGTGAGCCGAACCTAATGGAATAGAAAGGTATTTTCGGTTGTTGAAATTGTTTAAATTAAGTGCAAATGGCGGATTTAATAGCGATTTATAAAAATAAGAAAATGGATTGAGGATGCCTCTAATAATACTGCCAATGTCAGTATGCCCTTTTTCTTGAAGTGCTTCGTGCGGAAGAAATGGAATTAATTCTGCCACTCGGTTGGAAGGTATATGTTCTGGCAAGCCAATTTGAAAATCTATATTTAGCACATCGGTTAATTCATCTTTCAAAAGAACATGAAGAGGTTTTTTATTTGGTAAAACTCGTTTACATATCTCATTTTGATACATCGCAATGGTCCAGGCGTGATATCCTTTCTTGTCACCCGGATTCCAATACGGCTTTTGCTTAGCTAAACAATTTGATAGAATTTCTTCATTGGTAAGTACCTTGTAATCTAAGGTTTTATCATTAGAAAATAAACCGGCTTGGTGTGCCAGCAGTTGCCGAATAGTAATGGCATCTTTACCGTTAAATGCGAATTCTTTCCAATAACTTGAAACCTTTTCATTATAGTCTATTAAACCTTTAGAATGGAGTAACGAAAATGCTAATGAAGATATGCCTTTTGTGGTAGAAAATACAATACATAAAGTGTCTTCTTCCCACGGGTTTTTCTTATGCTTGTCTCGATAACCACCCCAAAGATCCACGACTTTCTCGCCTTTGTAATAAACGCAACAAGAGGCGCCAACTTCTTTTCTAATAGCGAAATTTTCTTCAAAAGTAGTTTTTACTTTTTCAAACCCTTGTTTTACATATCCGGAAATTGGTGTTGTCATTTTGTATTTTGAAGTTAAAAGGTACGGTTTTTTTATAACTTTTAATAAAATGGTAATCAAAAATGAAAAGTGATACTACAGATATTTCGCTAATTTGTACATTCAATTTAATTTAATGGCAACAACTTTATTCGATAAAATTTGGGATGCACATGTAGTGCAGGCAATAACAAACGGGCCACAAGTAATTTATATCGACCAGCACTTTATTCATGAAGTAACTACACCTCAAGCATTTGACGGATTAGATAAAAAAGGAATTAAAGTGTTCAGACCGCAACAAACCATAGCCACTGCCGATCATAATGTGCCTACACAAAATCAACTGCTGCCTATAAAAGAAGCATTATCTAAAAAACAAGTAGATACTCTTATTCAAAATTGTC
>CAYVGM010000415.1:0-1553 GCA_964451125.1 uncultured Chitinophagales bacterium | reverse complement strand
CAATAAATCAACGGAGAACGGATTGATGGTTTGCAAAAAAAAGATGGTGGCTGTTGTTATCAAACCTTTTGCTAAAGGTATAGCGATGCCAAAGAAATGCAGTAATAAAATAAACTGAATGGAATAAATAAAAAACCGGAATACGGATAATACTTCGAGATAAAAGATGTCTCTTGCTTCGTACTTATTTATCACTTCAGTGTAATTACTGATTTTGCTGAATATTTTTATTCGTGAAAATTTAGTGCTGACAAAATCTATATTATATAAAGTGAGATGCGTTAGTATTACCACTAAGATGAGCAGAAAGCACAAAATTAATTTTAAATAAAAAGGTTCGTGAGGAAGGCTTAAAATATAGATGGTAAATGCAATTGCCCCTAAACAAATATTGACCACCAACTGGGCATAGCTGCCAATCAGTGTAGATACGATAGCAGTAATCCGGTCTGTTTTCAGCGCCCATACTCTGCCGCCAAATTCTCCTACGCGATTTGGTGTAAACATGGAAAAAGTAATGCCAAACAAAATACCTTCAATTGCACTCAGCCAGGAAAGTTCGTGCCATTTGTTTATCAAATATTTCCATTTCGCCGTTTCTATGCCCCAGTTCAGCAACATCAACAGCAAGACAAGTATCAGCAACAGATAATTGCCTGAAAATTGTTGCTGAAAATGCTGGATGACAAAATTAAGTTTCTCGTTTTTGAATACCTGCACGTATAAAGCCCAAAAAAGCAGTACGAATATCAGAGCTTTCAAAAGTCTGTTGAGCAATTTATTTTGGAGTACACGTTGCATTAGTCGGGCAAAGATATAACTTTACAAAGTGGCATTGAGCAAAAAAATAATATTGGGCATTGACCCGGGAACACAAATAACCGGATACGGCATTATCATTTCGGACGGAGTGCATATAGAACTGGCTGCCATCGGCAGTATTTATACCGAGAAATACGACGACCATTATGACCGTTTAGCCAAGATTTTTGATGAAGTATCTGAAGTCATAAAGACATACAAACCCCATATTTTGGCTATTGAAGCTCCTTTTTATGCTAAAAATGTGCAATCGATGTTAAAACTGGGTAGGGCGCAAGGCATGGCGATAGCGGCTGCTTTAAGCAAAAAAATTCCTATTCAGGAATATTCTCCTAAGAAAATAAAACAAAGTATAACAGGTAACGGAAATGCAGCTAAAGAGCAGGTGGCAGCCATGTTAGGACATATCCTGAAAACGGATGCACTGCCCAAACAGCTTGATGCCACAGATGGTTTGGCAGTTGCGGTATGCCATCATTTTTCATTGATAGGCATCCCGAAAGACGGCAAACGCTACTCAGGTTGGGAGGCTTTTTTAAGAGATAATCCTGATAGGGTGAAAGAAAAAAGATAACAGTCTTATCGTTGCACTTATTTTCCCAATTGTTTTTCGGCAATGGATAAATTTCGCAAAGCATCCGGATTGTCGGGCTGAAGCGAAAGTACTTTTTTATATTGTAAAATAGCCTTGTCAAATTGTTGTGTAACGGCATAACAATTACCCATATTGT
>CAYVGM010000414.1:0-1554 GCA_964451125.1 uncultured Chitinophagales bacterium | reverse complement strand
TTGCCCGTCGTGAAGACAAAAAAAACTGGACACGTTATTCAACACACGATTTTATACATATTACGAATCAGCTTAGTGCCGGATTGCTGAAGCTGGGATTGCAAAAAGGCGATAAAGTCGCCATTATCTCAGTAAGCAACCGACCTGAATGGCATTTTGTAGATTTAGCTTGTCAGCAAATTGGCGTAATTGATGTTCCCATTTATCCGACGATAAGCGCAAAGGAATACGAATATATTTTTTCCCATGCGGAAATTAAATACGTCTTCCTTTCTGATAAACTGATGTATCGAAAAATAAGAGAGGTGTTGCCTAAAATTCCCACACTTAAAGGTGTTTTTGCCTTTGAAGAAATTGAAGGGGTAGAACACTGGAAAAATTTACTGTCAGACGAGAGTCATTATATTCGCCAGATTACCGAGATAAAGAACAGTATTCAACCAACTGATTTAGCAACCATAATTTATACCTCCGGTACAACGGGAACGCCCAAAGGGGTTATGCTATCCCATCAAAATATTGTATCAAATGTGCAAGCTTGCCTGAAAGCCATTCCACTTGAGGCAAGATGTGTGGTGCTGAGCTTTTTGCCGCTTTGTCATGTATTTGAACGCACGATAAACTATGTCTATCTTGCAGCCGGAGCACAAATTTATTATGCAGACGGCTTAGAAACCATTTCCGAACACTTGCAAGATATCAAACCGCATTACTTTACAACCGTTCCGCGTTTGTTAGAGCGTGTTTTTGAAAAAATAATCAAAAAAGGAAATGAACTGAACGGAATCAAAAAACAGCTTTTTTTCTGGAGTGTGAAACAAGCAGAAAGTGCAGAATTAGGAGAACCGAAGTCCTTCTTTTTAGAATCTAACCTTAATGTAGCCAATAAATTAGTATTTGAAAAATGGAGGCTTGCCCTTGGCGGAAGAATCAGGGCCATCATTTGTGGTTCGGCTCCCTTACAAAAAAAATATGCCAACATTTTTACCAATGCCGGCATTCCGGTACTCGAAGGCTATGGGCTGACGGAATGCTCGCCGGTTGTTAGCGTGGTGCCCTTTAAACGCAAATGTTTCAGGGCAGGATGTGTGGGTAGGGTATTGGAAAATGTAGAAGTAAAGCTGGCTGATGATGGTGAGATTTTAGTAAAAGGACCAAATGTGATGTTAGGCTATTACAAAAATGAAGAGGAAACAAAAAAAACCTTTGATCAAGACGGATGGTTGCTTACGGGGGATATCGGAGCATTTACTGCTGACCAAAACCTGAAAATAACCGACCGCAAGAAAGAATTATTTAAGACTTCCGGCGGGAAGTATGTGGCACCTTCACCTATTGAAAACAAGCTGAAAGAATCTTTTTTTATAGAAAATGTATCACTGCTTGGCGATGGAGAAAAATTCATTTCCGCATTAATATTACCCAACTTTGAAGAACTGAGAGCTTGGGCTGAAAAAAACAAACTCACATATACCTCCCTTGAAAATTTATTGCAACTCACTGAAACAAAACAACTTTACAAAGAAATTATTACCGAATTAAATGTTAACTTTG
>CAYVGM010000413.1:253-1578 GCA_964451125.1 uncultured Chitinophagales bacterium | reverse complement strand
AGGACATGTCTGTTTCAATGACAATGAATGGAGCAGTAATTCCTATTCTCGCGATGTTTATTGTTGCAGGGGAAGAACAAGGTGCAAAAGTTTCCGAGTTATCCGGAACAATTCAAAATGATATTTTAAAAGAGTTCATGGTGCGCAATACGTATATTTACCCACCGAAGCCCTCTATGAAAATCATTGGAGACATTATAGAATATACATCTAAAAATATGCCAAGATTTAATTCTATATCTATTAGCGGGTACCATATTCAAGAAGCAGGTGGAAACGCAGTCCAGGAGCTTGCTTATACCCTGGCTGACGGGATGGAATATGTAAAAACTGCCCTGGATAAAGGTTTGGCAATTGATGATTTTGCGCCACGTCTCTCATTTTTCTTCGGGATAGGAATGAATTTTTTTATGGAAATCGCAAAACTACGTGCTGCAAGATTTTTCTGGGCTGAATTAATAAAACCATTTAACCCTAAAAAGCCAATGAGTGCTGCTCTAAGAACCCATTGCCAGACTTCTGGTTGGAGTTTAACCGAGCAAGATCCATACAATAATGTAATCCGTACCACGATTGAAGCAATGGCGGCCGTTCTCGGTGGAACTCAAAGCTTACACACGAACGCTTTGGATGAAGCTGTTGCTCTGCCAACTGAATTTTCAGCGCGTATTGCACGTAATACCCAGTTAATCATTCAAAATGAAACACATATTCCACGTGTTATAGATCCGCTTGGCGGCTCATATTATATTGAATCTCTTACTCATTCTATTATAACCGAGGCAAAAAAACTTTTTGATGAAGTACAGTCACACGGCGGGATGGCAAATGCAGTTGAAGCAGGGCTTCCAAAAATGAAAATTGAAGAATCAGCAGCACGACGCCAGGCGCTAATCGATCAAGGCCTTGATGTAATCGTAGGAGTAAATAAGTTCAAACTAAAAACCGAGGACAAAATAGAAATCCTTGACATAGACAATACGGCGGTTAGAGAAAAACAAATAGCTAGATTAAAAGAAATAAAATCTAAACGGGACAGCGCAGCAGTTAACTCAGCATTAAACGCTATTACAGAAGCAAGTCAATCCGGAAAAGGAAATTTGCTAGAACTTGCCGTAGAAGCCGCTCGCCATCGTGCTACATTGGGCGAAATTTCTTTTGCGATGGAAAAAGTCTTTGGAAGACATCAGGCTGTTATCCGCACCATTAGCGGGGTCTATTCCAGCCTCAACCAGGAAAATGATAAATTTCAATCAGTAATAAAGAGAGTAGAAAATTTTGCTAAGACAGAAGGCAGACGTCCAAGAATGCTTGTTGCGAAAATG
>CAYVGM010000413.1:0-243 GCA_964451125.1 uncultured Chitinophagales bacterium | reverse complement strand
GCACGACAGAGGCGCAAAAGTTGTAGCAACTGCTTTTGCTGATATGGGTTTTGACATTGACGTAGCTCCTTTATTCCAAACACCAGCAGAAGTCGCAAAACAGGCAATCGAAAACGACGTGCATATTATAGGCGTATCCTCTCAAGCAGCCGGGCATAAAACATTAATCCCCGAGCTTATTGATATTTTAAAAAAAGAAAAAGCGGAAGATATTCTAATCATTGCAGGAGGAGTAATTCCACC
>CAYVGM010000412.1:0-1585 GCA_964451125.1 uncultured Chitinophagales bacterium | reverse complement strand
ATTATCCAGAGCTTGAAGTTTTCAATGAAATTAAAATAAAATTTGAACAAAAATTTAAGTAAAAACATAAATTAACCATGAAAAGATAGGATAAATGGAGTGATAGTATTTAATATTAATATTAAAAAGAAGCCCCCATTGCTGGGAGCTTCTAAAAACCAATCTTTATGAAAAACTCTTAATTATCTCACGATAATTCTCTTAATATTTTATCTGCATAGCCGGAAATCAACTGGGCTCTATCCAGCCCGTTGATTACTTTCCGGGCATTTATAAAATCAACAGATTTTGAGTTGACAAATCTTGTCAACTTCGCTCCTGTAAACAATCCGTTAATCATGCCATATACCAATATTCTAACGGCATGCTCCGGCTCAAGTGCCAGCTCCGGATTATTAAGTAAATCTAACTTCAGTAATTTTCCAAATTTATCATACAGCTCAAACCAAGTTAGTTGTACAAACCCTCGACCATAATAGAGTTTGTCGGGCGTGTAGTAAGGATTGCCTGAATACTTAATCTTTTGTCCATATGGTTTCCCTTTTCCTTTGCCTATTTCTTCAATAGGTTTGAATTTTGACTCGTGCCATGCCGTGGCAAGCACGTAGGCAGTCTGCCCAAGCAATAGGCTATAACTCTCACACTCATTGAGTATGAGGTTGGCGTTAGCTTGTTGCTGGGCTGTTAATTTACCTAAGAATGAAAAGTCCATTATAGTTTTTCTTCGAGTTCTAAAATCTTCTTACTCAACAAGGCAACTTGATTTTCCAATGCCTGTAGTCTTTCGTTAGTTTTTTTTCTGAAGCCAATGTTTTCAAAGCCTTTTACAAGCAAAGCCAAGCCCTCACCAATTAATCCGGTGATTTGGTCTGGGGTCATTTTGTTTATGTTTTTCATGCTATATTATTTTATTTGTGTTATTATTGTTTTTATAATATCAAAAACACCGTAGCTGGCAGGGACAACCATGCCCATAGCAAAGTAGGTTACTCTTTGCTTCCAGTCTTTAATTTCGGAAATATCAGCTTCTGTCTTACGCACACGAGACACCAACCCGACTTCTTTCTCTTCGGAAGTACCGATTAGCATCCGGTGAATGTCATCCACTTTAGCAGTCAAAGAATGAAATTCATTTTCATTTATTTCCCCCATCTCCATTTTCATTTACTGTCAAAATAATTGCAAAAATTCCCATTAAAGAGGGTGTTACAATTCCTAAGAATTTGCCCAACTCTGGTGAAATGGAAATTATTATTCCGGTAGTAATACTAATAGCATGGCGAAGCACAGAAAAGAGTGCGTTTTTATCTCTATCAGTTTTGTCAATAAAGCCCCAAACAGTAGCTATCAATGCAAGCGCAACCCCGGCTATTTCCTGCCAGTTTATGCCTGCTATGTTCTCGAAACCATAAGAAGCAAGTGCGGCACCTATCATCGTCAATAGCTGACGGATGATACCTAAAATTTGATTTTTTGAAAGTTTCATGTCTTATTATTTAAAAATTAATATTTATAAATTACAACCCACTTATCACCACCGCCACCACTTATTGATGTAGTAGTTAACGTTTGTGCAGTTATCAAA
>CAYVGM010000411.1:0-1604 GCA_964451125.1 uncultured Chitinophagales bacterium | reverse complement strand
GTGTATAGACTTGAAAGGCAGTCTTTTTGAAATACCACAAATTCTGGAAATTACCGGAAGCTATTCTTCTTTTTCTTCTGAATTCCTGCAACCAGCTAGTTTGGTTTTCTTCAAACGCAAGTGCTTCTTTGTTTAAAATGGTATGATATTTTTTGAGAGCAATTTTCATCCCGATATAAAAATCATCTACGATAAAATTTGACGGAATTTCTTCAAACAACGTTGTTCTTACAGCAAAACAGCCCCCGGATGGACCTGTAATCTTTCCATACACTAAAGATTCATTCCATTTTATTTCATTTTCATAATTCCAGTAAAACTGTTCATTATTATCCGTTCTTCTTTGTGTCTGAATAATTGTATCTACTAAGCCGATACGCTCATCTTTAAAATACTTAACCAACTCAAACATCGTATGCTTATTAAAGAAAATGTCTGCATCTGTGAATATCGTTATTGCATTTTTTTCAGTAACATGTGCCATGAGTTTGTTCAACAAATTGGGCTTGCCCTGACGCTCTGTAAATTCGAAAAGTTGTATTGGGTAATTGGAAAAAGTCTCCTGTATATTTTTTTTTGTATTGTCTGTGCAAGCATCCAAACCAATCAGTACTTGCATTTTATCTTGAGGATAACTGGACTCAAATACCGATTTCAGTTTTTGAATAATTACTTTTTCTTCATTATGAACAGGAATAAGTATATAGACGAATGGTAAATCTTCCTTTTGAAAATAGGCGACATACGAAAGTGATTTGCCCGCGGCTTTGATTTTCAATAAACGAGGATAGGCTACAAAGGTGTAAAACAGTACGAAAAAACAAGTTGAGATAAGCAAATAAGCTATCATATCTTTTGCGCCTCTTTTTTACGTGAAAATAGATTTTTTATTCCTGCAATAATTTTATAAAAATATTTATCGTACCATTCACTTCTGAATAAAACGGAATCGTTATTGGCTTTATAAGTTAAAAATAAAGCGATTGGAAGCAAGACCAAAGTAGAAAGCCACATACCGAATAATGGAGGAATGACCAAGCCTTTTGCCAGCTTCTCGCCTACTACATTGAGTACATGAAATAAGACAAAATATAAAACTGCAATTAAAATCGGTATGCCGAAACCGCCTTTGCGTACTATGGCACCCATGGCACAACCTACAAACAACAAGACCATGCAAGCAAAAGAAAGGCTGAATTTCCGATACCATTCACAGATGTAGTTTACATAATTTTCTTTTTTGTATTTCAGATCACTCGCGCTCATTTCCATATTGCTTTTTACACTGTTGCAATTATTTTTAGCATTGACTAATGCTGTTTCTGTAATATCTCCACTGAAAATCTTATTGAAATTCATTTTTGCATAATTCAGGCCGGCATTGGTATCTGGTTTCGGATTGTTGTCTTTCAGGAAAGAAAAATATGAACTATTGGTCGTTTTTATATCCACATATTTCTTCCGGATGTCTTTTTGCAAGGAATCGGATTCCTGACGCAATTGCCGTGTATTAAACATGATATAATTGGACTTAAACAAATTCTGGTCAGTGCGAGTCATTTTAAACTCACGCAAGTCAAATATTTTTTGCCATTTTTTGAATG
>CAYVGM010000410.1:0-1604 GCA_964451125.1 uncultured Chitinophagales bacterium | reverse complement strand
ACTGAAACAAAACAACTTTACAAAGAAATTATTACCGAATTAAATGTTAACTTTGGGAAAGTAGAACAGGTTAAGCATTTTGAATTACTGGCGGATGAATGGTCTGTTGATAACGGACTGCTCACCGCAACCATGAAATTGAGAAGAAAACGCATAAAAGAAAAATATTCGGATTTAATCCGGCAGATTTATAACAAAAATACACCTTATGGAAGTTAAAAGACTATTTGATTTTTTGCATTACCAGAAAGAAAATCATCCCCAAAAGATTGCAATAGCATCGATGAAATTTGATAAATGGTGGGAGTGCAGTACGGATGAGCTCATAGAGAAATCGGATAAATTTAGTTTGGGACTTTTAAAGCTTGGAATAAACGTAGGAGATAAAATTGCGGTAATTACATCAGCCAACCGTACGGAATGGAATATCTGCGATCAGGGCATCGGACAAATCGGTGCAATCAATGTGCCACTATACCCTACTATTTCTGAAAGCGATTATGAACATATTTTAAAACATTCTGAATCTAAGCTTTGTATCGTTTCAGATGAAAAATTATTTGAAAAAGTAAAGAATCTGAAAGACAGAGTACCTTCTTTGCAAGAAATATACACCTTTGATAACGTGCCGGGAGCTAAGAATTACGAAGAAATTATGACGCTGGGGCATGACGATGATGTTTCTAAAATTAAAGCGATTTCTGACACCATCACCCCAGATTCATTGGCTACGCTGATTTATACTTCTGGTACTACAGGAGTGCCTAAAGGGGTGATGCTTTCTCATAATAATATCGTATCTAATGTATTGACTGTTGGCGCTGAACTGCCCATTGAGCCCGGTCAAAGTGCTTTGAGCTTTTTACCACTTTGCCATATCTTCGAGCGCATGGTTATTTATACTTATCTGTATGCAGGCATCAATGTTTATTACTCTGATATCGATACCTTGTCGGATAAATTAGGATTTGTAAAACCGCACTTCTTTACTACCGTACCCCGATTACTGGAAAAGGTTTATGAAAAAGTGATGACGGGCGGTTTGCAATCTACAGGCATCAAAAAGAAATTGTTTTTATGGGCAATGGACTTGGCAGACAAATATGATTACGATCAAAAACCATCATTTATGTTTACCATTGCCGACAAACTTGTTTTCAGCAAAATCAGAGAACGGCTTGGCGGCAGGGTAAAAGGTATAGTAACCGGTTCGGCAGCATGTCCGCTTAAAATAGCACGAGTGTTTTCAGCTATGGGTATTCCAATCCGCGAGGGTTACGGCCTTACAGAAACTTCTCCGGTAATTACATTTAACCGTTTTTCTGAAGGCGGAGCCATGCTTGGCACTGTAGGTATGCCGATAAAAGATGTGGAGGTGAAGATAGCCGAAGACGGTGAGATTTTGGCTAAAGGACCCAACATTATGATGGGTTATTATAAGGAACTGGAAAAAACACGAGAAGTACTGACAGAAGACGGATGGTTCTCCACCGGAGATGTGGGTACCTTTGTTACCAACTATGCGGGAAATAAATTTTTGAAAATAACCGACCGCAAGAAGGAATTATTGAAAACTTCCGGTGGAAAATATGTTGCTCCTGCAC
>CAYVGM010000409.1:0-1622 GCA_964451125.1 uncultured Chitinophagales bacterium | reverse complement strand
AAAAGCTATTTACTACAAAATGGAATTCATACTGAAATACATTATCCTGTATCTCCCAATAAGCAGGAAGCATACCATCACTTATTTACCGAATACAACTGTCCGTTAAGTGAGGAAATTCACCGTACAACCCTAAGTCTGCCCATTTCATATGCAAATACAGAGAAAGAAATTAATCGGGTAATTAAAACGATAAATAATTATTTTAATTAATAATTTTTAGTTTTCTTGTAATCAGCTAAATAATGGAGTTTTCACACAAATGGTTGATAAAAGTGTAAAAAAATCATATCTTGTACAGTATATTTATGTGTTAATATAATTACATAATGAAGAACAGATTGCTTTTTATATACTTCTTGTTGTTTGCAACCCAAATTTACTCAACTGGGATAAGTATTGTTTCTCCTGTTAATAATTTTAATGCACCGTCATATAGTGTTAATTTTACTTGGGATGCAGCATCAAGTCAAACCTCTTATAGATTAAAAATAGCTCAGGATCAGGCATTTACAAACATTATTAACGACATTCCCGTAAATGGAACAAGCAGGCTGGTGACATTCAATAATACAACAAAGGTGATATATTGGAAAGTAACATCAGTCGGCAACAACGGATTTATTGAAAGTGACATATATACTCTAAATTTTATTAACCCGAATCAATTCAACGATTTATTGTTTTGGTTATCTCCGGATAGCAATATCGTCGTAAATCCTGATTCTACAATAAGTGCATGGAACAATATCATTCCCAATGGATTAAATGCAGTACAACCAGTTCCTTCCTTTCAGGCAAAATTGACAGGTAAAATTCCACTTTTAAATAATCAAAATGTAGTAAGATTTGATGGTGTAAACGATAATTACGGAATAAATAGCGGCGGTACGGTCGGAGCGATATATTCGGTCTTTAATTTCAATTCAGCAGCCTTTACAGATTATAATGCGTTGCTAACTACACAAAGTATTACTGTTTATGATAACTATTTTATCACAGCAGGTGATCCTGGTTTTGGGTCAACAAAATTAGAGCAAAGAAATTATTTTGGAGAACGTAAAGCCAGTTTATATTTGAATAAAGTATTATTGCCCGGAGATCCACTTAATATTGCACCTTTAAATAAATATAAGATTATTGCGGGTATAAGAGATAAAACTTCTTTACAGAATGTGCCAAATTTCAGACTAGGAGCAGAAGGAAGTTCCAGTAGATTTTGGCTTGGAGATTTGGCTGAAATGATTGTAAGTAAAAGTGCAAGCATAACACAAGGAGACAGTATTCAGACATACTTACAAAATAAATACGCACCACCACTTGCACTAAAAGATACCGTAATAGGAACCAGTTTTTGCAGTAATGTTACAATTTCCGGACCTAATAATTATACTAATTATCTATGGTCAACCGGCTCCACCGCATCCTCTATTAGCGTGCAGCCTAATAAAACATATTCTTTAACGGTGAAAGATGTATTTGGTTTTTCCAGTACAGCTTCTTTCAATGTTTATCCTTACACAAGATTAAACAATGCAACGGTCTATATTTGTCAGGGTGATACGTTTAAATTAGACCTAAAGACTCCATCAGGGTTTACGGCAGCGTGGACACACGGACCG
>CAYVGM010000408.1:0-1630 GCA_964451125.1 uncultured Chitinophagales bacterium | reverse complement strand
CTGCGAAAAAATTATCATGGCTTGATAAAACACGCGTATATAATTCAAACTTCCCTTCTTGTTGCTTTCACCCTTAAAATGGATGATAGAAGTATCTGCAAAATAAATGTTCTTATAGCCTGCTTGTTTTATGCGGTACGACAAATCTATATCCTCACCGTACATAAAATAATCTTCATCTAATAAGCCGATTTTATCTAAGACAGAACGGCGCAGCAACATGAAAGCACCACTCAGTACGTCTACCTCATGGTTTATGTTTTTATCTAAATAAGTCAGATGATATTGTCCAAATAATTTTGATGTCGGAAATAATTTTGACAAGCCACTCATTTTGCTGAATGCCGCCACTGGAGATGGAAATCCCCGTTTGGATTCGGGTAAAAACCGACCACTGCCGTCAACCATTTTAACCCCTAATGCACCTGTATTTTTATCTTCATCCATCTTGTCAATACATTGCTGCAAGGTCGTTTCTTGTATCAGCGTATCCGGATTGAGCAATAATACATATTCGGCTTTGCTTATGCGCATTGCTTGATTATTGGCTTTAGAAAATCCGACATTTTCCCTGTTTGCAATCTGTAGGATTTGCGGGAATTTATTTTTCAGCATGTTTAATGAATCATCTGTTGATGCATTATCCACGACATAGACTTCGTAATCGAAATTGGTTTTGCTGCGGAATACGGCATACAGGCATTGCTCTAAAAAATAGCGCACATTATAATTCACTATGACGATACTCAGCTTCAGAATAAGTTTATTTACTCCTTTTTACTATTCATTTTTTAAATAGTGAATATAAATCGGAGGGAAATAAAGGTACGATTTTACAGATAAAATTGATAACTCAATGCTATGCATCGTGATTAATTGAGCAATCGCTTTGCATTTTCCAGGGCTTCTTTTGGCGGATTATTGCCACTCAGCATCACTGCAATTTCATGCAGGCGTTCGTTTGCGTTCAGCACTTTTATTTCTGTATAGGTTTTTTCTTTATCGTGTTTTTTATAAACAAACAAATGATTATTGGCCTTGGCGGCAACTTGTGGCAAATGTGTAATAGAAATAACCTGATGTTTACTGCCAAGTGATTTTAACACCATCCCTACTTTTTGTGCAACATCTCCGGAAATACCGGTATCAATTTCATCAAATATCAAAGTAGGCAAGGTAATGGTATCTGCCACCAAACTTTTAATAGCAAGCATTAATCTCGATTTTTCGCCTCCGCTGCCTACCGTTTCCAGTGGCTGTGGGGCTATACCTTTATTTGGAGAAAACCAAAGTTGGTAGCTGTCAATTCCGTATTCATTGATTTCATCGTTAATTAACGATTTATTTTTTAATTCAACATAACCATATTCCATACCCAAATCTTTCAGCAAATTACTGACGGCACTTTCAAATGATTTTACCTTGCCTGCCCGGTTTGCCGACACCCGTTGCGCCGTGGCTGATAGTGCTGTTTTATCTTGCTTAAGTTCATTTTCCAAAATAGCTATTTCATCTGTCGAGCCATTAAACTGATTAACGCGTTCTTGTAATTCGTGCCGGATATTCAATAATTCAGTTGCTGAAACAACATGATGCTTTCGCAGTAAATTATTAATAGTACTTTGTCTTT
>CAYVGM010000407.1:0-1637 GCA_964451125.1 uncultured Chitinophagales bacterium | reverse complement strand
TTAGACTTGAAATTAAAAGAGGACAGAACTTTATTCAGAATAATTGCAGAAGAAACTGCAGATTTAGTCAAAAAATACAAGGGCTCTTTGAGTGGAGAACATGGCGACGGACGTGTACGCGGCGAGTTTATTCCAAAGATGATAGGCGAAAAAAATTACGAACTCTTGCGCCAATTGAAATACACTTTTGATCCTCAAAATATTTTCAATCCGGGCAAAATTGTAGATACACCGCCAATGGATACTTCTCTTCGCTATGAAGAAAACCAACAAACCCGACAATTTGATACAGTATTTGATTTTTCGGAAGATGAAGGCATTTTGCGCGCTGCTGAAAAATGTAATGGAAGTGGCGACTGCCGTAAGTTGCCGGGAAGTGGAGGATCAATGTGCCCGTCGTATATGGCCACCAGAAATGAAAAAGATACAACGAGAGCCAGAGCCAATATTTTGCGAGATTTCTTAACCAACTCTACCCAAGCTAATGCATTTGACCATAAAGAAATTTATGAGGTCATGGATTTGTGTCTGGCTTGTAAAGGCTGTACATCGGAGTGTCCGTCAAATGTAGATATTCCGACGCTGCGTGCAGAATTTTTGCATCAATATTATAAAGCAAATGGCATTCCGCTGCGCACGAAGGCTATTGCAAACATCGGTCAGTTAAATAAATTAGCGATGCTTTTTCCGGCATTGAGTAACTGGGGTTTGACAAATAAACTGACATCAAAAGTTTTGAAAAAAACATTGCATATTGCACAGACACGTTCCATGCCATTATATCATAAAACTACGTTGTTAAGCTGGTATAAAAAGCATCAAGTTGATCTTAAAATAAACGGAACACCTAAAGGAAGTGTATGTTTCTTTTTTGATGAATTTACCAATTTTAATGATGTAGAAATCGGCATAAAAGCAATCAAATTACTGAGTAAACTTGGCTATGAAGTAAAGCATATTCCGCATGCAGATTCGGGCAGGGCTTATCTCTCGAAAGGAATGTTGGATAAAGCGCAACAATTAGCCATAAAAAATGTTTCTATTTTTAAAGATGTGATAAACGAATCATTTCCATTAATTGGTATTGAACCCAGTGCTATTTTGTCATTCAGAGATGAATATCCGCGCTTGGTAGCTAAATCGGAACAAGTGGCTGCAAAAAAACTTGGAAAAAATTGCCTGATGATTGAAGAGTTTTTAGCACAGGAAATTCAAAAAGGAAACATTAGCACATCATCATTTACCAACAACAAAAAACAAATAAAACTACACGGGCATTGTCATCAAAAAGCACTTTCAAGTGTAGATTACTCAGCATGGATATGTGGCTTGCCTGAGAACTATTCCGTAGAAGTTATTCCAAGTGGTTGCTGTGGTATGGCAGGTAGCTTCGGTTATGAAAAAGAACATTTTGACGTAAGTATGCAGGTAGGTGAGCTGGTTTTGTTTCCGGCTGTTCGCAATGCTGATGCGGAAACCATCATAGCTGCACCCGGCACCAGTTGCCGTCATCAAATAAAAGACGGCACACATAAGCAGGCTTTGCACCCTGTTGAGGTGTTGTATAATGCCTTGCACTGAAAAAAATATTTACATCCATTCTGTCATACAATAAAATTAAGATGAATTACTATTTT
>CAYVGM010000406.1:0-1641 GCA_964451125.1 uncultured Chitinophagales bacterium | reverse complement strand
GAAGTTGATGATATAAGCCTGTATTAAAGTTTATAGAAAACATTTTATTGATGGCATACGAAGCAGAGAAACTTGGTGAAATCTGATTGAATAAATTTGCCATATTTTTATTGTAACTCGTTCCATCCAAGCGTACACCTAAAGCAAGACTTAATTTATCTTCAAAAAAACTTTTACTTACCTGTGAAAACAAACCATACTTTTGCATTTTTAGTTTTGAGTCATAATTAATTATGATTGCAGAAGAATCTACATTTCTTGTCAGCTGCGTTGTAGTTGTATATCTTGCATACTCGTAATTTCCACCATAAATAATCTTGTAGCCTTTCTTACGAATTACATGCTCTATACGCAATTTATTTTCTGCTTCCGTAGAATTCAAATCGTACAAACATGCGTTCGAAGTATTGTTATCTTGGTACTTAAAAATCTGATTGCCAAACATACTTCTGCTCAACACTACAATCAAATAACTATTTTCCATAAAATAACGGTAGCGGGCACCTATTGTATAATTCCATTGATTTTGTATTGGCAGTAAGCGCAATAATATTTTCTGTTCGTCTGTTTTATTTTGTGACAAATTCAATCTCAATTTATCGTATGCTCCCACACCTATGAAAGTTAAGTCATGTTTGTTGTTGAATTTATGCATCACTTTAAACTGCACATCGGAATAGGTTGGCAAGAACGGCAACTTGAATGCTTTAAATAAACCCTGCAGATAAGAATATCTTCCGTTCAACAAGAAAGTTGTCTTCTTTTTCTTAGTCATTGGGCCTTCTAAGGTAATACCGGCCTCACTTGCTCCTAACGTGAATGTAAAGCCAACTCTGTCTTTTCTGCCTTCACGTTGTGTGAGTTGCAATACAGAACTCAATGCATTGCCACGATTAGCAGGAAATGCGCCTGTATAAAAATCAGCGTTATTTATAAAATCGACATTGAGCAAACCATTGCTTCCACCACTGGCACCTTGTGTGGCAAAGTGATTGATAGTTGGAATTTCAATATCATCTAAATAAAAACGGTTTTCATTTGGCGCTCCGCCACGCACAATTAAATCGTTTCTGAAACCCAATGCAGAAGCGATACCGGGCAAATTTCTGATGGCTCTGGAAATATCTATATTGCCTCCCGGATTTCTTTGAATCTCATTTACACCAATGGAGTTCAACGACAACGGCGATTCCGCTTTACGTTCAAAAGGGTTTGCTTTTATCACAATTGAATCAATAGTAACGCTGGATTGTTTCATAGCAAAATCTACACGCTTTATTTTCGCATTCGTAACTTCTGCTTCAAAAATGGTTTGCGTTTGGTAGCCTAAATAAGACACTTCCAAATTATACAAACCGGCAGTCAGGTTTTCAATTCTGTAATTCCCATCTGCATCGGTGGATGCTCCTAAAGTGGTACCCGTAATAATGACGTTTGCACCAATAATCGGTTCATTATTGATTTCATCATATACACGGCCTTCGATGACTCCTGTTTGAGCAAAAATTAGGTGTGGTACAATTAAAAATGCCAGAAAAATATTCTTCATATGTACAAATTGATGCACTAAAAACTACAAATACAGGATATTGTTCAAATAAATGAAGAAAAAAAATGATTTATTCTCAACATTATTCAATA
>CAYVGM010000405.1:0-1661 GCA_964451125.1 uncultured Chitinophagales bacterium | reverse complement strand
CTTGAGTGAGCCTGTCGATTAAACCAAACTCTCCCAACGCCGAAATTTCGGTGCGTTTTGCTTTTTCCATGTCGCAAAGATACTAATACCTACTGCGTTTTTCCTATACTTCAACAGAGGTGTTGAAGACTGGATTAAACCCAGAATCCGCATTAGGGAAAAAAGGTATAACTTTGGGTAAAAAATTCTAATGCGTAGCGTTAGAGAAAAAAGTGTATGAAATTCGAGCTATCCTTTACCAATAAAGAGATTACGCCATGGGGCGGAATGGTATTTTTGAAGCAAATGTTAGATAAAATTGGCTTTAAACAACAAATAGCACAATGCACGTCATTACCTGCTCAACATTCAAACAGAGGGCATGATATAGACGTATTAATAGAGTCGTTTATTACCAGCATTTGGTGTGGCGCAAACAGATTTATGCACACCGAAGTAACCAGAGCCGACAGTGCACTGGCAAAAATATTTGGTTGGCAAACCACACCTGGTCAAGATGCCTATAAACGATACTTTAACAAGTTTGGACAAATTATTAATCAACAAGTAGGGCATCATTTTTTTAGTTGGTTTATAAAGTCCTTACAAATCAACCATTTTACGTTAGATATAGACTCTACAATACTTACACGTTATGGTGCGCAACAAGGTGCAAAGAAGGGTTATAATCCGAAGAAAAAAGGCAGGGCATCGCATCATCCACTTATAGCATTTATAGGCGAAATTCGTATGGTAGCTAATTTTTGGCTAAGAAGTGGAGATAGTCATACCGCCAATAATTTTGTATCATTCTTGGCAGAAACCTTGTCCATCTTTGGCGATAAAAAGGTAGGACTTGTGCGTTTAGACAGTGGCTTTTGTCAGCAAGAAGTGTTTAATTATTTAGAACAAGAAAATTTAAATTACATAGTAGCAGCAAAGTTTACACATCCCGTGCAACATCTAATAAACCAGCAAGATTTTTGGTTAAAAACAGATGATGGCATTCAGATTTGCGACAAAGAGTATCAAGCTACCTGTTGGGAAAAACCAAGAAGAATAGTAATAGTCAGAAGAAAGCTAAGCCAAGAAGAACAACAGCCAACCATAGGCAAAACATTGAGCTTGTTTGCAGAAGACGAAGTGCATAGAAACTATCGTTATTCAGCCTATTTTACCAATCAAACCTACAGTGCCGCAGATGTGTGGCGTAACTACCGATTAAGAGCTAATGCAGAAAATCAGATAAAAGAACTAAAGCAAGATTTTGGTACAGAAAGCTTTAATCTTAAAGACTTCTATGCAACAGAAGCAGCTTTATTATTTGCCATGATAGCCTACAATTTAATGTCAATATTCAGACTCTTTGTATTGCAAGAAAAAACACAAAAAACACTAAGCACACTCCGATACAGAACCTTTGCTATAGGTGCTTACTTTGAAAAAGAGAACGACACCTTAAAACTCAAAATAGCACTCATCAAAAAACGTAGAAAATGGTTCGTATCACTTTGGGATTACCCCATTGACTTATCCGTCAAAATCCCTAATGCGTAATCTGGGTTAAATATATTGCAAGATACCTGCAATCAAAATGCATTTTATATTATTCCATATGTTTAGTAAACTAATGCAGAAAGTGAGAATTCAATCTGTTTTTTATTATTCTCTATTCACAGAAA
>CAYVGM010000404.1:0-1673 GCA_964451125.1 uncultured Chitinophagales bacterium | reverse complement strand
TTCCGGAAGTGCTGAATGATGATGGCGATTTTATAGGCTTTGATGTAGTGATTGGAAATCCGCCATATGGAGTTAAACTTGACAATGTAACAATAACTATCTTAAAGAGTAATTATCCAACAGGTATTTCTGGGATTTTACAAGACAGCTACATCAGTTTTATCGCTTTGGGGCTTTGCATAGGAACTTCTGACAGTATTTTGAGTTACATCATTCCAAATACTTGGCGATTAATAAATATCGCATATGATTTTAGAATAGACAGTTTGAATAAATTTGGATTATATAAAATAGACACTTTTTTAAATTCAATATTTGATGAAGCTGTGGTAGATTGCGATATTGTTTTCTATGATAAGAGAATAAATAAAACTATATCATTGAATATTAATAATGCTGAAAAAAGATTAAAGTCAAATCAAATTTCAGTTGCAACTCTCGTTTCGCAGAATGTGATCAACTCTCATCTCACAGATAATCAATACACCTTAATTCAAAAATTCCGAAGTGATACAGAACAATTAAAGAATATTATGTCAATTAAAAATGGTGTAAAGCCATATGAAGTTGGCAAGGGAATTCCAAAACAGACGAAGATTACATTATCAGAAAAACCATTTACAAAAAACACCAGAGTTAATGACACTTTTATTCCGTTGATTGGTGGTAGTGATTTCTGTAGATATACATTAAAATGGAACAATGACAATTATATAAGTTATGGGTCTTGGTTAGCAGCCCCGAGAGATGCTGAGATATTTAAGAAAGATGAAAAGATAATTGTTCGACAAACAAGTGATAAGTTGATAGCAACAATAATTGAGAAGGGCTTTGTAATGAGAAATAACACACACATTTTGCTTTCCGATAAGCCAAATTATAAGTTGAAGTTCATTCTTGCATTACTTAATTCCAAATTGTTTAACTTTATCTATTGGACTATAAATCCCGAAAAGGGAGAGGCACTTGCTGAAGTAAAAGCAATGCATTTAGGTCAGTTACCTATTAAACTTGCAGACACTAAAACTCAAGAAAAAATTGAAACTCTTGTTGACCAAATATTAACTAAGAAAGCCCAAGATAATTTAACAGACACCACAGACTTAGAAAACCAAATCGACCAATTAGTTTACCAACTTTACGATTTGACCGAAGACGAAATAAAAATCATCGAAAACACCTAACAAAGCCCCGTAGGGGCAACATCATAATAAAAAAGAAAACCACCACCACACAGCCCCGTAGGGGCGTAATATTCACAAACAATCAATGGCAAATACCTTCTCCAAAATATATATTCATCTTGTCTTTTCGGTTAAAGGACGACAAAATCTGATACAAAAACATTGGAAAGAAGAATTGCACAAATACATCTGTGGCATAGTAAAGGGCAAAGAACAAAAAGTATATGCCATCGGTGGCATTTCAGATCACGTACATATACTGGTGAGTATAAAGCCCAATATAACCATTTCAGATTTAGTTAGAGATATTAAATCAAACTCCTCAAAATGGATGAATGAGAAAGGATTTGTAAAAGGGAATTTCAATGGCAAGATGGTTTTGGCGCATTCTCCTATGCACAATCGCAATTAGATACTTTGATTGCGTATATCAACAACCAAGAACAACACCATCAGCAAATATCATTCAAAACAGAATATCTTGACCTG
>CAYVGM010000403.1:0-1691 GCA_964451125.1 uncultured Chitinophagales bacterium | reverse complement strand
CCCATTTCAATCACATTCAAATAAACTTCCATAATGCGGTCTTTGCTCCAGAATATTTCTATCAGCAGCGTGAAATATGCTTCAAAGGCTTTGCGGATATAACTTCTGGCAGGAATTAAAAAAACATTTTTGGCGCATTGCTGGCTGATAGTACTTCCGCCTTTTATGGGTTTACCTTTTGCTTTTAGCCTTTCATTTCTTTTCATGGCTTTTTTCATAGCATCCACGTCAAATCCAAAATGATTTTGAAATTTCTGGTCTTCTCCGGCCATAGCTGCAAGCGGCATATCTGGTGAGATTTTACTGAGTCGCTTCCAGTCTTTATCAATTTTAGGCATTTCGCCATGTGCAATTTGTTCAACAACTCTGATCACCATAAGTGGAGTACAGGGTACCGGAATAAAACGAAATAAAATGACAGAAACTATGCTAAGGATAAAAAAGGCAATCGTGAGCTGTTTTAACCATTTCCAGATAAAGTTTAGTGATTTTTTCATCTTAATTTCGCCTAAAGTTCCGAAATCCTTTTTAGCTTTCAAAATCAATTACATCCATGGATAAAATCACACATAAAAAAATGCAAGATTTGCCTTACCCCAACTCTTGGAATATCTTATTTGGAAATCTTTTACAATTAAGGGATGAAAGAATAGATTTTTTGATGAAAAATCGTAAAGAACTGGGTGATATCTATCAAATCAAAGTACCCACAAGAAAAGTGATAGTATTGTCTGATCCGGATTGGGTGAAGTATGTTCTGGTTGATAATAATAAAAATTACATTAAAAGTTTCGCTTATGACAGCATCAAAATGTTTTTGGGAAATGGGCTACTGACAAGTGAAGGAGAATTTTGGAAAAGACAACGCCGATTGGCTCAACCGGCTTTTCATAAAGAAAAACTGGCATTGATGTTTAAGAATATGCTGGAGCAAACTCGCCAATCTGTAGATGAAATGAAACCCTATGCAGCAAGCGGGCAATTGTTTAATCTGAACAAAGTACTCTATAAACTTACTCTTAATGTGGTAAATAATACTTTGTTTTATAATGAAGTGGACAACACCACCGACCGGATCTATCATTTAGTATCGAAAGCCAGTGAAATTATTTCACAACGCATAGACAGCTTAGTGCAGTTGCCGGAGTGGATACCGACAAAGCGCAATTTACATCAAAAGCAGATTATTGCAGAAATGGATGCACTATTTTATGATGTGATTGAAAGGCGTCGCAAAACAAAAGTCGATTTTGAAGATTTATTGTCAATGCTGATGGATGCTGTAGATGAAGAAACAGGGGAAACGATGAGCAACAAACAGCTACGGGATGAGATTCTGACTATTTTTGTAGCCGGACATGAAACAACACAAATTGCATTAGCCTGGACATTTTATCTCTTAGGTCAAAATCCTGAAAAGAAGGTACTCTTGCAACGAGAAATAGATGAGCAATTGAAAGGTGAATTGCCTTCTCCTGAAAATATAAGGGGGCTGCATTATTTGAAACAGGTCATTGATGAATCTATGCGCTGTTTTCCACCGGCTTGGATTATGGGCAGAAGAAATTTAGCAACTGACCACATAAACGGATATGAAATTGAACCGGGTACAAATATTATCATGCCCATTTATGTCATTCATCATCGCGAGGATATTTGGGAAAAGCCATTTGAATTTATTCCGGAACGAT
>CAYVGM010000402.1:0-1692 GCA_964451125.1 uncultured Chitinophagales bacterium | reverse complement strand
CTAGCCTGGCTCGCTGTGCTCGCCGTTGTTGGTATGTAAGCAACAAACTACGCACCGTAAATAGTTATAAGAATACCCTCGCTTCGCTCGCCCAGCAACCTCTATGAACTTTATACAACAAAGTGTTCGTCCCGAAAGAATCGGGACGACAGGCATAAAAACAAAGTATGAATGAGTTTTTTAAAACAACTTATATAAAATGCAAACAATAATTGTTTTATTTTCCTGTTTTAAAAACAAAAAAAATGTAAAGTATTAGAATTGAGAATTGCATTTTTTAAATCTTGTTCAAATAAAACGAGGTATTTCGCAATTCAATACCATTTATAAAATGCAATCAAAAGCTGTAAGAACAGCATCTTGCATGTTTGTTTTCTTGTATGCGCAGGGCGGTAGCTATTCGTGTTTCTTGGGTTAGGTTCACAAGTGCAGGGAGTTGTCCGTTCATCACTTCAGTAGGTGTTAGTCCGTTTAATGCATCATAAGGTCGGTTGTTGTAATCCTCCACAGCTAATTGCATATAGTTTTTCAGTTCTTCAAAAGTGCATATAGTTTGGTGGTATAAAAATCTGTATTTTATTTGCTTATTTGCAGCTTCAATCATAGAGTTGCTTTGTACAATATCTTTCTGTGCAATCAAGTGTTTAATAAAATTAGTTGTACAAAATTCACGAGCTATACTATGGTTTTCCGAACCATCATCGCTTATTAATTTACAATCAGATAGTGCATTCGGAATAATATACTTGTCATTTACTTCTTTCAAATTTTCTAACACGAACCCGGCGCTGCATTGCAATGCCACTTTATAACATAAAATCATTCTCGAAAAATTATCCTGTATCATATAAATATAGGCTTTGGTATTATCTTGCAATCGTTGTATCATCACATCTACATGCAGTATCTGCAAAGGTTTTTAACCCACCTCGTAGGTTATAGCAACACAATCTCATCGGCATGTGCCAGCAGCAGGCCTTTTTCTTTCATTCGTTTTTCCAGTTCTTTAGAACTTACTTTCGCGCGAGCTACAGCAAATGTATTTCCTTTCAGATCTTGCACATCAAATACTTCATCGCTGTCAAATGCTCTTACAATCTTACTTACTCCAACTGCCAAGAGGCTCTTACGTTTTAGCAATGCCTTATGCGCACCTTCATCTACTTGCACGCTTCCAATCACCAAACTTCCGGATGCCAGCCATTTTTGTCGTGCCGTTTTACTTACATTTTTCGGCATAAATACGGTACCTGTTTTTTCTTTTAGCGCATTTTGCAGTCCTTGTTTTTCTTGGGCAGAAAAAATAATGACTTTAGTTCCCATGCCGGTTGCCAAATGCGCACAACTCAATTTGCTTATCATGCCGCCCAAGCCGGTTGCTGATTTTTCTTTATTTGCCATAGCAAAAATACCGGCATCAAATTTTTCAATTTTTTCTATCACTTTTCCTTGCTTGTCGAGCAGACCGGCTACACTGGTAGCTATCAGCAATACCTCTGCATTGAAGCCTACGGCAAGCAAAGTAGCGAGTTCATCATTATCCGAAAATTTGAGCTCCCGCGAACTCACTACGTCATTTTCGTTGGCAATAGGAATGATATTATTTTCCCAGAGTTCATTATACGTTGCTCGCAGTTGCAGAAACTTATCACGGTCAGAAAAATGCCCGCGCTCGCACAAACTTTGAGCAAT
>CAYVGM010000401.1:0-1700 GCA_964451125.1 uncultured Chitinophagales bacterium | reverse complement strand
TTACGCAAAACTATCAGGATTTATATACCGGCGCTATGTTCCTTACGGAGAAAACTGGCGGATCGGATGTGGGTGCAAATATTGTAGAAGCCCATCACGTACATGATGATAGCTATACGCTTAAAGGCGAAAAGTGGTTTTGCAGCAATGTAAATGCCGAAATAAAATTGGTACTCGCACGTACAAATCCTGAAATAAAAGGAACACGTGGATTGAGTATTTTTTTAGTGGAACAACATTTGGAAAATGGTGAACGAAATCCTTTGGATATTGTCAGGCTTAAGGATAAACTGGGTGTGCGCAGTATGGCAAGCGGAGAGTGTATTTTTGAAAACACACAGGCTAAATTAATCGGTAAAGAAGGAGAGGGTTTCAAAATCATGACGGAAATGATAAACCTTTCTCGTTTATATAACAGTGTGGCCGCCCTAGCTTGTATGCGACGTGCTTTGCATGAAGCTTATCAATATGTACAACAGCGGATTACTTTCGGAAAACGTACCATTGAGCATGCGTTAGTTCAAGAAAAACTAATGGAGCTCGGCCTTTTGTATCAGCAAAATTTTTACCTCACGTTCAGAGCAATCGCCGCTTTGGATGGTGCGGATAACGGCAACGAAACGGAATCAGGATTGGTGCGTTTGCTTACCCCGATGACTAAGAAATTTACAGCAGAAAAAAGTGTTTATCTTATCCGGGAATGTATGGAATTAATTGGAGGAATCAGTTACGTGGAAGATGGAATTATTGCCAAGGTATTTCGCGATGCGATGGTATTGCCTATATGGGAAGGCACAGGGAATATCATGATTTTAGATATGTTGCGAGCTATTCAAAAAACAAAGGGACTGGATCTGTTATTTGATGAGATAGAACAAAATAGTACACATGCGGATGATACTGTCTTTCCTCTTGAAGAGTTCAAAAAACAAACGGCATTATCTCGCAATTTCTTTAAAGATATAAGCAAGATGTGCAATCAAGCCGAATTGGAAATTTCTGCAAAATATGAACTGGAAAAACTTACAGATATTTATGCTACATCATTATTGCTTAAAAATCTAAATGCACAAACATCAGCATGGATAATGCCGGCATTACAACATAAAGCCTGGCAAATGAGTGATGCTGAACAGCATTCTTCACTAGGGCATATACACGAAGAAAATGTAATTCAAATTATGGCTTGGGAATACTGAGCTGCGAAATAAACAAAATCAACTATTGTCCTCGTTGTCTTAGCGCTTCAAAAACAACTATGGCAACGGTGTTGGAAACATTCAAAGAATCGTTTTGCCCCCTCATAGTAATCAATATATTTTGCTTTGCATTTTCTTCCCAAAAGGTTTGCACACCCTCCGCTTCCGTGCCAAAAACAAACGCACTTGCAGTTGTATAATCAACATCCAGATAATCTTTAGCTGCTTTAAGAGAGGTGGTAAAAACCTGAATTTTATTGGATTGAAAATAGTCCAAAATTTCTTCTTTCTCAGCGCAGATGATAAGCTGAGAAAATACACAACCTACTGACGAACGAATTACATTCGGGTTGAAAATATCCGTGTGAATATCCGAACATAAAACAGCGTCAACTCCTGCAGCATCGGCTATACGCAAGACGGCTCCAAGATTTCCGGGCTTTTCTATGCCATCCAAAACAAGGTATAGACCATTTTCTTTTGCTGTAATATTTTCAAAAG
>CAYVGM010000400.1:0-1710 GCA_964451125.1 uncultured Chitinophagales bacterium | reverse complement strand
ACAGAAAGAAATTACGAAAAATGCATATTTAAATTTAAATGCCTTTCTTACATATAATCTTATATGGAAAGAGAGAAACTCAGTAACAATGGAAGATAAAATAAAAACACTAAACATACATATAAATTTAAAAATATAATGACTATAATAAAATTATAGACAGTTCTCTTTCTAAATAGTGTAGTTTCGTTTGATACAATATTATACCTTTTTTTTAAATGTTACAACTTTATTTAAAGAAAAACTATTCATTTTTGAAAAAAAATCCAACTAGCTAATTTTCAAATAATTATATAATCATTTAATTTTTTATATAGCCTAAAATTTATTTTTTTCGCGTAGAGTATTATGAACTTTATACTTTTTTTATAACTAGAACATACTAACCAATCCTATAAATTTAGAAAATTTACAAAAACAAGCTAACTAAATCCTGATATTTTTGACATTGCAAAACCAAAAATTACAACCTCAACTTTCATATCCGAATTTTTCACTAACTATATTTTTGATAATCTCTTGTATCTTGCATCCTCTGTAAATTATGCGTTTATTTTTCCCAATACAGATTGATAATATTACTGCGCTCAAAACGCAACTCTTGACATTGTCAGAGGATATTTCTCATTTCTGCTTTTTAGACAGCAACAATTATCCCAACTATCCGTATTCTACTTTCGGTTCGTTGTTTGCCATAGATGCGATAGACAGCATAAGCGTAAATCATGATTGTCTTGCCCAATTTGAAGCCTTTCAGCAAAAAAACAAGGATTGGCTTTTTGGCTATTTATCTTATGACCTGAAAAACGAAATTGAATCCAATTTACATTCTCTCAATTTTGATGGCATCCAACATCCTTTATTGCATTTTTTCGTGCCGAAATATCTGGTTAAAATAGAAAAGAATAAGATCGAAGTTGGTGTGTATGGCAATAACGATATCGAGATTAAACACAACTTAGAGCATTTTTATAACATATTAGAATCACCAAAATCTTCTTATAACTTACAAATTACAAATTACAAATTACCCCAAATTCAACAGCGTTTTTCTAAACAAGATTATCTTGAAACCATCGATAAAATTAAAGCACATATCGTGCGCGGCGATATGTATGAAATGAACTTGTGCCAGGAATTTTTTGCCCACCACGCCCACTTACATCCGCTAGCTGCCTTTGAAAAACTCAATGCCATCTCAAAAGCGCCTTTTACTTCTTATTTTAAAAATCAGGAAAATTACTTGCTCTGTGCATCTCCGGAGAGATTTTTGAAACGACAAAAAAACAAACTGATTTCTCAGCCCATAAAAGGCACTCGTAAGCGAGGAAGTACTGAGGCAGAAGACAAACAAATAAAACAAGATTTATTTTTCAATGAGAAAGAACGCAGCGAGAATGTGATGATAGTCGATTTGGTGCGCAATGATTTTTCGCGTATTGCTCTGGATAATACAGTTGATGTAGAAGAGCTGTTCGGCATTTATTCTTTTGAACAAGTTCATCAGCTTATTTCAACGATTACTTGTCGCATTGCCCCGCAGGCTACATTCTCAGACATTATTCGTGCTACATTCCCGATGGGCAGCATGACGGGTGCGCCAAAAATTTCTGCCCTGCATATTATCGAAAGTTTAGAGAAAACAAAGCGCGGGTTATTCTCGGGCTGCGTGGGTTATATCACGCCAAACGGCAATTTCGATTTTAATGT
>CAYVGM010000399.1:0-1720 GCA_964451125.1 uncultured Chitinophagales bacterium | reverse complement strand
GGCATATTGTTATGGTTGGTAGTAAAGTTGTTATCTGGAATGCCGCACAACGTTCGAGGCTTGCTGCTGTGGGGGATTTGTTGCTGTGTCCGCCCAGCTTTTGCAAATACCAATGTTGTAGGCAGTTTTATTCTCTCATTTCTTTACTGTGCGTCCGTTTCACATTTTTAAATAAGCCTAACTCTGATTTAATCGAATTTGCTATTTCAATAAATTTGTCATCTAAGTCTGGAATGTGGATGTAGTGAAAGTCAAATGAGAAAATGTCTTCTTCTGTTCTATACATTGAGACCCCAATAATTTTTTTGGCTTGTGGAAATTCTGCTCTTGCAACGATACATCGTAAACCTAGTTCAGAGTCTTTAGATTCCCAATTATTTTCAGTCACTCTCATAAAAACATAAGTGTGTTCTGAATTTCCATAAGGTGTAAGCATTCTGGCTTTCACAGTATTTTTTGCAGCATTTTCTATAACTAATCCCAACTCTATTCTGTTGATTCTCGGTTCAAGAGCAATTATTCTTATAGCTTTTTCAAGGTTATTTCTTTTTTCTGTGGTTTTATACAAGTCTTTGTTGTTAAGGAAAAAACTTTGAATCATAATATCAAATATGTAGCTAGCTTCTTTATCCTTTTCCCATTTTAAGTATTCGTCGCTTTTTACATATTCTTCCCATAAATTTTCTCCTGCTAGAACAATATTTTCATCAACTTCAAATTTTAATCCTGTTTGTAAATAAAGAGCCAAAAAATCTGTCTCAAATGGGATTAATATTGTGTTTTTTTCTGAAAACCTTTGTTTCTCTATAAGGTAATTTGTAAAATCTGTTATAGTGTCTAGCTCTTTTAAAATTGTCATTGTTGAGTTTTCGTCAAATACATTAACGAAGCCTTTATCAAAATGACCAGTCGGTAAAGGAAAATGCGGTTTACTGCCAAACGCAATAGCTACTCTGTAAATTATTCGTTCATTCTTTGGTGGTAAATCAACTGTATAGTCTGCGTTTTTAATTTGGATTGAGTCTACAGAACTTATGTACTTTTCAGCTCCGTAAATTTGAGAAACAGATTCGTGGATTGCCTTTTTTACCCATCTGTCATAAACAATTGTTTCGTCTTCGTGTGTTGACGGTGCTATGTCCTTCACTGAAATTATGATGATATGCTTGTCACAGACAACTAACAAGTCGCAAAGCTCATTGCCTTTTTTCCCAATCGGACTTGGGAAACTCCAAAATGGTAAAAATGACCTACTGCATAAGTCCGATACGAATTTTTCTGATTTTGTCATTTAGCGAAAGGTGTCTGTAAATTGCCTACAACGAGCAGGTATTGCCGATGGTGGGGAATTTTATATTCGTCCGCCGGAACTGCTGCCTGGCTTTTTGATAAAGTTAAATATTAAGAACTATAGCTGGGCTTTATTCGTCGAGCCCGGAACCACAGTACAGCAGAATTACCGCTGTTGATTGCTCCAATGTCCAGCCCCACTATTGGCAATACCAATGTTAGCTGTTCGCCCTTCCAATGAATATTTTTTTAATACTCATTCTGTAAGGGTTATTTTATTACTGCTCCATTTTGCCATTTGTCCAAAATTCCTTTAACCATCCAAGATGGAATCATTCCTTGATATTTTTTGCTGAACGAATCCACCAAACTGATGCCAGACTCTCTCACTTTATCTAATTTATTCTCTACTGCTTTTTTAAATATTCCG
>CAYVGM010000398.1:0-1722 GCA_964451125.1 uncultured Chitinophagales bacterium | reverse complement strand
TACCTACTATCGAAACAGGTGCGGGCGTTAGTCATACGTATGTAGAGCAATCGGCAAATCTGGATATGGCTGCTCAAATAGTGGTTAATGCTAAAACACAACGTCCATCGGTGTGCAATGCATTAGATACGGTGTTGGTTGATGTTGCAATTGCCGAACAGCTTTTACCAAAATTGTTGCCGGGATTTCTTCCGTTTGAAGTGGAAATTTTTGCGGATTATGAAGCATACGATATACTGAAAGAAGCAAATTATCCGTATTTGAAAAAGGCAACAGATGATAATTTCGGGATGGAATATTTAGCACAGAAATGCAGTATTAAAATAGTTGAAAATACAGCAGAAGCTTTGGAGCATATTCGAAACTTTTCATCTAAACATAGCGAAGCCATTATTACTGAAAATAAAGCGATAGGAGAGCTGTTTTTAAAATCTGTGGATGCTGCGGCTGTATATATCAATGCGAGTACACGATTTACGGATGGTGGTTGTTTTGGGTTGGGAGCTGAAATTGGGATTTCCACACAAAAACTGCACGCACGCGGTCCTTTTGCCTTAGAAAAACTGACAACTGAAAAATGGGTGATACATGGTCATGGACAAATTCGTTAATCTTGTTTTTCTTCTTCAATTGCTACTATCAGCTATCCGTTGACTTTTGCCTTTTACAATAGTAATGATTGAATATTCTTTGAAATCTTCGCGAGAAAATTCACTATTGCCATTTACAGATTTAACTTCATAATGGAGTGGTACTTTTATTTGTACGCTAATTTCATTTAGTACCTTTTCATTCCATTCAATTTCGAGTTCATTTCCACTAATGAAAAATCGTTCCATTTCTGTACCGGAAAAAAAATGCCCTTTGCTGCCGGCAAAAGCAAATGGAGAGTAGCCAACATTTAATAAACAAACTGCCTGGTGTTTATGCAAGTTGAACATGCGATCTCCTTTTATCAATTTTTGACTGAGATGCTCGAAAAACAAACCATTTGGCAGCTTATACATTCTGTCTTTATCGGCAGTGTTTATTAAACATGTATAATATTTGTCAGCAATCCGGCAATTAACCACATACAACTGATTTTGATAGCGCACATGCACATCTTCTATGCTTACTAAAGGAAATATAGACTTATACAAAAACAGCATTTTTTCATCGTATTCAGCAATATTATCTGAAGTAAACAATAACTGACCAAATAATAGATTGGTTAACAGCAGTGCGTATTTTTCGTTAAAAGAAAGTTTGTTTTTTTTATCTCTTAAAATGAAAACATCGGGGTCGTTCCAAAACCATTTTCCGCCTAATTGTCTTCTGTTGACAGCATTATGAATAGCATTTAATACCGAAGGTCTTTCACGAGCTCGTATCCATTTCAAAAATTTAAAATCCCATGATAAATGCACATCCGGACCAATGCGGCAATAATCAGTAGTGTTCATGGCGGCACTCAAAGGCACACCACAACCTAATATCATTTTATCGCCCACGCATTCACGCAAAAACTGCATCGTTTCGTGCATGATTGTTGCTCGGGTTTTTCCGTTTCTTGGTATAAGTGCTGTGCCATACAAAAAATCAAGTTTTACCAAATCAAAATTCCATTTTTGCAGTATGGTGTCGAAGACTTCCTTCAAGTATGCTCTCACCTCGGGATGATATATATCCAGTGCATAGAACCAATAACTCCACATCGGATTGAATCCGATTTTTAAAAAT
>CAYVGM010000397.1:0-1727 GCA_964451125.1 uncultured Chitinophagales bacterium | reverse complement strand
GGTACTGTAAATATCAGTTCCGGCACAATTACAACTAAAAATGGCATTTTAGGCGGTGGTGAATTCACTATTGATATGAACTCATTAAAATGCACGGATATACAAGACTCCGGCTATAATGCAAAATTGATTAATCACCTTAAATCTGAGGACTTTTTTAATATAGCTCAGTATCCGGTTGCAACACTCAAGATTACCAAAGTGTTAAAGATTAAAAATAAATCAAACGCATACAACCTAACAGGCAATTTAAGCATCAAAGGTATTACGAAAGCAATTTCATTTCCTGCAACGTTTAAGAAAGTAGGAAATACTTACAAAGCAACAGCAATGATTAGTGTGGACAGAACGAAATGGGATATTAAATACGGATCGGCAAACTTTTTTGAAGGACTTGGAGATAAGGCAATAAAAAATGAGTTTGAACTGAACGTAAACATAGTAACGAATTAAAGATTATTGCCGAGAGGCAATTGGGTTTTTCATAGTTTTATGGTTTTTGTGGCTTGTCCGATCCTCTGGGTCGGACAGGTCATTTTTTAGGCGAACCTAACCAATTTTATCAACGAAATAGTAAGATTCAACTGGAATTCACACATAAGGTAAATTCTAGAAAAAAACCAAAGTAAAACAAACTATAAACCCTGAAGTGGAGAATAAATTATTGCATGGTCTTGTCCATCAGCGCCTTAAATACTTGAGAATATTTTGCCGGAAACAGCTTAATAAGCGTATCAGCCATATACGTTTCGGCACCTATCATAATTTTTTCTTCGCCACTCTTCACTCCGTCAATTATGATTTTTGCCGCCTTATCTGCCGTATGCCGAAGTGCGTTCTGATTAAATTTATCCAGCACGTCCTTTGCTTTTTTTGCATCATCTTTTTCTGTAATACGTGCATTATTGGCAATATTGGTTTTAATACCTCCCGGATGCACCGTAAATACATTTACGGGTGTGCCAATCAGTTCCATGCGCAATGCTTCTGATAATCCTCGTACTGCGAATTTAGATGAACAATATGGAGTTTGTTCTGCTATACCCGCTAAGCCAAACAAACTTGAAATATTAATAATAGCGGCTTCTTTTTGTTCCATTAAGCTAGGCAAAAACTCTTTGATACCGTAAACCACTCCCCAAAAATTAATATTCATCAACCATTCAAATTCTTCATAAGAAATATCTGTAATTTTTGCTTTGCCTAAGGCTACACCTGCATTATTAAATACAACATCTACTTGTTTATAATGTTGTAATACTTTTTGTGCAAATTCTTGATAAGCCGTTTTACTGGAAACATCAAAAACATGTGTAAAAACTGCTTTGTCTTTACAAAGTGCTGCTGTTTCTTTCAGTCCTTCTTCATTTATGTCAGATAGTGCGAGTTGAGCACCTTCTTTGCTCAGTGCTTTTGCCAGCTCTCTTCCAATACCCGAACCTGCGCCGGTAATGACCACTACCTTATCTTTAAATGTTCTCATGAAATTAATTTTCCTGAAAAATACAATGAAGAACGTATATTACGGTTTATCTAAAGTTAAAAAGTAAGAAAATGCTTGTTTAAATTTGTAAAAATGGTTAGCATTGAAACAAAAGAAAAATTAGAGTATTTCTACGCCAAATACAATCAACGTTCATTTATTGAGAACGACCCGATATCTATACCGCATCGTTTTACTAAAAAGCAGGACATAGAAATTTCAGGACTATTTGCGGCAACTCTGG
>CAYVGM010000396.1:0-1743 GCA_964451125.1 uncultured Chitinophagales bacterium | reverse complement strand
CAAAAGAAGGAAAAATAGATGGAACATCTTTACGCGGGTTTTGGTTCTTTGGTCCTTTTGCTCCGGCTCGTCAGTTGACATTTGTAAATATGTTTTACTGGCCTCGTCAGATTATTTTTGGCAATGGAAGAAACCAGCGAAGTATTTCACATACCGATAATATTATTGAAGCTTTTTTCCTGATAGAAAATAATCCGGTAACTTATGGTAACTGGTATTGGATTGGCAATGATCAGCCACATCCAACGGTTGATGATATTTACATCAGTATTGCTAAAGCCTTAAACGTAAAATATAAACCATTATACATTCCGAAATTTATTTGCAGAGGTTTTGAACTGCTGGATTCAATTTTAGGAAAATTCAATTATCTGCATCCTACAATTCATGCGGCAGGTAAATTTGATTACGATATTGCCGGGAATATTGATAAAGCAAAAAGAGATTTTGGTTACGAGCCAAAAGTTACCTTGGAAGATGCTGCTAAAGAATTAAAAGGAATGACATCATAGAGATAATTTACCGCAAAGCACTTGAGAAACATAAGACTTTTGTCTTTTTTAATCTACTCGTTTAAAACCGATATTAAAAGTAATTCCCTGGTATTTACCATTCATTACAAACTGATCATTGGTGAGTTCAATTATTTTATGATTTTCTGTACCATCTTTATCTACAGTAATAATTGTTTTTGAAGCATGACTGTATGTCCAGCTGCCATCATATTTTTTAGACCCTTCAAATTCCTGTAATTTTCCATCTTGCAGAAAAATTAATAAGGATGCAGGAAGCTTGCCCGGAATTTCTTTTCGTTTTCCCTTGTATTCTAAATAAGTCAATTTCCATTTATGACAAAACAAGGATTTTATTTCTGCTTCTGTTAAACCGGAAAATGAATCTTTCGCTAACGATACAGTCGATAATAAAATCAGCAATGAGAATGAAGAAAGTAGTTGTTTCATTTTTTACAATATGTTAAGTTGCAAAGGTATATAATTTATAAACTACCTGAATTTTGAATAATATTAATATTGGTTATTTTTTACATTTTGCAATCTCCTTTATAGGTTATACTTTTACATCGTGCAACATAATCTAACTATTGCGGGTAAAGATTTTTCTTCGAGATTATTTCTCGGTACCGGTAAATTTGGCTCGCCTGAAACAATGCGGGATGCGGTCATCGCTTCAGGCACCCAATTAGTAACGATGGCACTGAAGCGTATCGATTTGAAAACACAATCAGATAATATTCTCAAATATTTAAGAGAAACGCCGGTAAATTTACTGCCAAACACCAGCGGTGTCCGAACGGCAAAAGAAGCTGTATTTGCAGCACATGCCGCACGCGAAGCATTAGAGACGAATTGGATAAAACTGGAAATTCATCCGGACCCCAGGTACTTATTACCCGATGCTGTCGAAACATTAAAGGCTACGGAAGAATTGGTCAAATCAGGATTCATCGTTTTGCCATACATTCATGCAGACCCTGTTTTATGCAAACGACTGGAAGAAGTGGGCACACAAGCTGTAATGCCTTTAGGAGCACCTATTGGCAGCAATAAAGGGCTGGAAACAAAAGAATTTTTACGCATTATTATAGAGCAAAGTAAAGTTCCCGTAATTGTCGATGCCGGAATCGGCGCGCCTTCACATGCAGCCGCTGCTATGGAACTGGGAGCAGATGCGGTTTTGGTAAATACAGCAATTGCTGTTGCGCAACATCCTGTACAAATGGCA
>CAYVGM010000395.1:0-1743 GCA_964451125.1 uncultured Chitinophagales bacterium | reverse complement strand
AAAAATAAAAAAAGATTACACCATTTTTAGTTGGTTGGTGACTGAAACATTGAAAGAACCGAATATTGACTTTTTCTTTTTGGGAAGATATACTCCAAAACTAACCGAAAAACTAAACTTGTTTTCACAGGTTGAACTGGTAAATGCTTTTCCAACTGTTGTGCAAAATAATTTTTCATTTACACAGCGTTTTCGTTTGGGCTTGAAGGTAAAAGAGTTTCAATTTGGTGCAGGGTTAGATTTGTCGCAACTAGGTAGAGAAGATTTTATAACAACAGAAAACTTTGGTGGATTTTTAAGATATGAATTTTAAAGTAAAATAATATGAATAAAATGTTTTTTATCTTATTTGTTGCATTGATAACTTCTTGCAGCATTTTTAAAACCAATAAAAAAATGGAACAAAAATTTTCAAGAATAGTCGTTTTTGGCGATGGCTTAAACGATATGGGCAAGTGGGGCAAACTCACCAATTATCAATATCCACCTGCTGACAAAGGTTTTTACGAAAGTCGTTGGACAAATGGCAAAGTATGGGTGGAACATTTTGCCGAAACTCTGCATTTACCTATTTCATTAGACAACATTTTTGCAATGGGCGGTGCAACCACAGGTTTATACAACATCAATGAACCTTTGAAGCCTGCTTTAAAGCTGGATGAAAAAACACAACTTCTGGGAATGTTGGCACAGGTGCAAACCTATCTTTCTGCAAATCCAAAGATTGACAACAAAACTTTATTTGTGCTTTGGGCAGGCGGACACGACATAGGAAATTACTTAGAATACGGACAGCCCGACTTGACACAGTATCCGCTAGCCAATAATTACAAACAAGCTATTAAACTTTTGGTAAAAGCAGGAGCAAAAAATATTTTTGTCGGCACTATGCCCGATATGGGATATAGTCCTGGCTATATTGGTACAGACAAACAAGCAAAGGCTTCTGAACTTTGTCAAAACTTGAACAAAGGGCTTCAAGAAATAGAAGATAGTTACCAAAACACACCCATAAAGTTTTTCAAATTTGATGCTGAAGCTGTTTTTAGCAAAGTAGGATTGAATCCTTCTGCTTACGGAATTAAATACACAGAAGCGTATCTTCCATACAATGTTATTGACTTTATGAATCCTTTAGCAAAATCAAAGGCTCCGATTCCAAACAAAGAAAAAGGATTAAACCCTGATGAATTTATGAATTGGTGGGCAGTTTCGGCAAGTGCAAAAGTGCATAAAATAATTGCAGATGAAGCCCTAAATTTTATAAACAGTAAATTTTGAAAAATTATTTGGATTAAAAAGACAAGTTGTGTATCATTAGAAAAGTAATAAAATTAAATTTGCAAATTCAATTTTAACGCATCATGCATATAGGCAAAGGTTATACATTTAAAGAAGTCATTTTATGGACACGAAGGGATATTTTATTTCTCTTGTTTTTGTCGGCAATTCCCACAGCATTGTATCAGCTTTTTCATTGGAAATGGTTGATGCTACCTTGGTTACCCATTGCATTATTAGGTACTGCTGTGGCATTTGTTATTGGCTTTAAAAACAATGCATCTTACGATAGGCTTTGGGAAGCACGAAGGATTTGGGGAGCTATTACCAATTTCAGTCGTAGTTGGGGCATTATGGTGAAAGATTATGTTACCACTCAACATGCCAAAAGCACCTATTCTGATGAGCAATTAAAAAACGTTCATATCACGTTATTCAAACGGCATTTTGCATGGCTTACTG
>CAYVGM010000394.1:0-1748 GCA_964451125.1 uncultured Chitinophagales bacterium | reverse complement strand
TCTTCCTCCACCTTCAACCTTACACCTTTCTCCTCAAACCATTTTATTGTGTCTGTTGTAAAAAAATGATGAAATGCTTTTTTTAAAAAACTATTTCCCCTCGGATATTTTTTAATCATTTCGGCAATACTGAAACAATGATGAGTTACATTACATCTTCCGCCACCGCTTACTTTTACCTTACTTAATAGTTTAGATGATTTTTCAACGATAATAACCTGTAATGCAGAGTTCATTCTTGCAGCATTTACTGCACAAAAAAAACCTGCAGCGCCTCCACCGATGACTACTAATCTTTTTTTATTCATAACTTAGATGAGGGGCAAAATAATAAATAAGGAATAAGAAATGTGAAATAAGAAAGTATAAAAATAACATCAACAACCCGGAACTAATAAACCATTAAACGAATAAATCAATAAACCACCAATGGCAGCAGTACTAACAAAAGACCAGATAAAAGAAATGCCGGTAATCCCTTATCAAAAAATAAGGGACAATTTGAAAACCGGCGATATAGTTTTTTGCAGCGGCAGTTATGCATTTTCCGGTGTTATTCAAAACCTTACAAAAAGTGTTTGGAGCCATGTGGCAGTAGTATATAAAGATGAGGAGCTTGGCCGTGTATTAATGCTGGAGGCGGAGCCTTATGTTGGCATCAGATTAATTCCTTTGTCAACTTATTTAAAAGATTATAAAGGAAGCAAGCGGCCATATAAAGGCCAGATCGTAATAGCAAAATTGCACCAGGAATTGCCAATGGAACAAATGAACCGTGGCATCAGCTTTGGCCTTGATGCCCTTACAAGACCTTATGACAATTATGAAATTTTCAGGATAATGATGAGGATATTATTTCGTGTTACTAAAAGGGAACGCAACCGTAGCTATATCTGTAGCGAATTGGTAAGGGATGTGTTTGCAAAGTCAGGAGTTATCATTCAATACAAGGATACTTATATAAGCCCCAATCATATCTGGGCAGATGAAAGAGTGACGGAAAAATACAGGGTGCTATAAAAAGAGTAGTTATTCTTCTTCGTTTTTCTTTTTTTTCTTCTTTCCGGGAGTATAAAGTTTTTTAGCATTATCCACTAATGCTACAAATTCTTTTTGCAGGTAATTGTTTGAGTCATACGAACCGGCAGCAATAGATTCTATCTTATCCCAATCGGCAGTTTTGTTCGGCAGGTATTTACTTTGACGCAGCTTCATACCAAACATTGCAATAGCTGCACCCAGTTGCAGTTCCTTATTGATAGCATTAAATGGTTTTATATCGCCACTGCATTTATACAACAAGTGCTTTTCTGTTTTGCTGTATGCAGGTGTATAACGCAAATCAACTTCCGCTAACTGTGAATTTTTATTAGCAACACTTAAAAGGCTGTCGTTGGTAATGGCAGGAGTAAATTCAAATATTGCCAGCACACTATTACCACTTCCAATTTCACCGCCTTCAAGTGTGCCACTGCTGTCTGCAATAGCATCTCGTTTATTATCAAACCCAATGAGCCGATAATCTTTTACTAAAGAAGGATTAAAACGTACATTTAAAAAAACATCATCGGCAACTGAATAAAATGTTTGAGTCATTTCTTTTACTAAAACTTTTTCAGCTTCTTTAATATCATCGAGGTAGGCATAATTGCCATTTCCTTTTTTGGCAAGTGTTTCCAGCTTGGAATCTTTAAAATTTCCCATACCCACTCCGAGGCAGGTTAAGTAAACGCCGCTTTGTCTTTCTT
>CAYVGM010000393.1:0-1759 GCA_964451125.1 uncultured Chitinophagales bacterium | reverse complement strand
ATAACCCTGCGAATATCACCTTGACATCTAACAGTACTCGGTTCCTGAATACCATTATTTTTAATAAACCGTCACAATTTCTTTCTTCCATGTTTGTAACGGATAAGATTAACAATCAGACACTGACTTCATCTTATACCAATTACCAAACACAACTGAACAAGCAATTTTCTATGGAGCGGAATCTGGTTGTAAAAAGCAAAGGAGAAACATTCGAAATGCAGGCAACTTTTCAGGCGATAAAAGCAGAACAAGGATTGGATTATCCATTTCCCATAAAATCAGGCTATAAAATTGAGAAATAGTGGAAGACATATTATTGTAACCGGATGCATCGTTGTATGCATGGCACTTTCATTTTTTTCCGTTACGGCACAAGATAAAAAGACACAATTAGAAGCAAAGCGAAAGAAACTGGAAGAGGAAATAAAATTTACTCAAAAATTATTACAGAAAACCAAAGCCAACAAAGATGCCACGATGGCTGACTTAAATGCATTGAATGAACAAATAAAATTAAGACAAACACTGATAGAAGAAGTGGGCGTTGAAATCAATGCTTATTCTGCTAAAATCAATGAAAATGTTGAACACCTGAAAACGGAAGAACAACAGTTAAGTCAACTGAAAAGCGAATATGCGGATGCGATTGTGAAGACGTATAAATATCAGCGTTTTGCAGATAAACTGATGTTTGTACTCAATGCCGAGAGTTTTGCCCAGGCATGGCGCCGCATTAATTATCTTCGCAAGTATGCGGAGTACCGCAACCAGCAGGTGGCTCAAATTGTTGATCAGAAATCAGCGATTACAGGGCAAATAGCGCAAATTAATGATAAGAAAAAAACAAAAGAGCAACTGCTACAAGGAAAGGTACAGGAAGCAAATCAGTTGAATAAGACGGTAGTACAAAAAAACCAAGTGGTACAATCACTAAAAAAACAGGAAACCCTGCTCACCTCAGAGATACAGAAGAAAAAAGTAGCACAGCAGAAATTAGATGCGCAAATAGAAATTATCATTAAAAAAGAAATTGAGGCTGCTCGTCTGGCGGAAGAAAAACGCAAGAAAGAAGAAGCGGCTAAAGCGGCGGCAGAGCTGGCTAAAAAGAAAGCTGCGGAGGAGGCAATCAAAAAGGCGAAGTCTGAAGGCAAGAAAGTAACGAAGGAGATGGAAGATGCCGCTAACAAGAATGTTGAAACGCCTGCAAAAATTACGACAACTCCCGAGTATGACTTGCTGACAACGAGTTTTGCCAGCAACAGAGGTAAACTGCCTTGGCCGGTAGAGAAGGGATTTATCAGCAAAGGATTTGGTCGCTACAACCATCCTGATTTGGATAATGTATCTTTCGAGAATAATGGCGTGGATATCCGTACCGATGCCAATACCAACGTGCGTTGTGTATTTGAAGGCAAAGTAGTCGGTATTTTAAATAACCCGACATTCAAAAATGCCGTAATCGTTTCGCACGGCGATTATTTTACCGTGTATTCCAAACTGGCATCGGTAAATGTGAGCAAAGGCCAAAAGGTAAGCACCAAACAGGTAATCGGAATGGCCTATACCGACGAACAAAGCATTACCGAAGTGCATCTGGAAGTGTGGAAAGGCGCAGCCAAACTCAACCCGGCAGACTGGATTTACAGGAAGTAAATTGACCAAGAGCCATAATATATAAATAAATTTCTCCGATTATTTTCCGAATTTTGTGCGCATGTCTTTGAGCTATAAATTTTGCATAGGTCTTTTTGTTGTA
>CAYVGM010000392.1:0-1763 GCA_964451125.1 uncultured Chitinophagales bacterium | reverse complement strand
GGCGGATGGAGTTTAGAATTATTTAATCAGGGCTATGAAGCCGGTTGTACTCGTAAATCATTTTGGGAGGCTGCAGCAAATGTAAACGGTGGCACACCGGGCGCACAAAATCACGCCTATATTACACAAAATATAGTGGCACACGTACAACAAATAACGGCTACTCAAATTGATGTGCTATTCGATGGAGTAGTAAATACATCAGAAGCAGCATCCGTCACAAATTATTTACTGGATAATGGCATTAATATTACGGCTGTAAATTTATTACAAAACAATCCTATTCAGGTTGCTTTAACTGTTTCTCCTGCCTTAACTATAAATTTGCTTTATAAATTAACGATAAAAGATATGAGTGGTTGTGCCGGAATTTTCCACCCACAAGAAAATCTGGATGTTGCTGTCACACGTAAACCTGTGAGCGGAGAATTATTATTAAACGAAATCTTGCATTATCCCAAATCAGGAAGCTCAGATTTTGTAGAAGTATATAATCCAACAAACAACATATTCAGTGTAAAAGATATCAAGATTGTAAAAGAAGATCCCATTTCAGGTTTTCAACTTTCAACAGATTTATCTGCTTCTTCTCATTATATCCAACCTTACGGCTATCTGGTTATTACACAAGACAGAAATGCAATCACACATGATTATCCGAATGCTGTGGCAGACAATATTCTAATTGGCAATTTGCCGGATTTTGGAGTAAAAGAAGATATTGTTGTATTAAAAAACACAGACAACGCAGAGCTCGACCGCATACACTATACAGACAAATGGCATTTCCCTTTATTGAAAACCTATCAGGGTGTTTCTCTGGAAAGAACAAATGATTTAGCCAATAACGAAGAAAAAACCAACTGGAAATCTGCTGCTGAAATTGCAGGTTTTGCTACACCGGGTTATCTCAACTCTACCTTTACCGATATTTCTTTGGATAATAATATTCATACCAAACCTGAAGTTTTCTCACCTGACCAAGACGGTTTTGACGATGAATTTGTCATTGAGTACAATTTTGAACAAGCAGGAAATGTAGCTACAATTGCATTTTATGACATAAACGGCACACCTGTACGAACACTGATTAATAGTCAATCTCTGCCTAAAGAGGGTTATTTTATCTGGGACGGCACAACTAATAACGGTGAAAAAGCCAAAGTAGGCATCTATTTGATGGTTTTTGAAATCAAAGACATGAACGGCAATACGAAACGCACCAAAAAGAAATGCGTAGTAGCCACGCACTTTTAGTTAATTAACTATTACCGTATTACCTTATTATCTCAATTTACTCGCATAATTTGTACTTTTGTACTGACAAATATCTCTGTATTTAAAACCGATAAACTATTTATGAAAAACAGTCTGATTGCTCTGTTTATTTTTAGTGTTACACTTACTGTTGTTCTGACATTATCGGGATGTAAAGGCTGTAAAAACAGTAACGCCGAAAAAATAGAAAACAGCATAGTTGTTCCAAAAGACGATAAAGAATTTCTTGACAATCTATCTGCTGTGCTAAGCGAATCCATTCCCAAATTGGCAAATGACAAAATTGACAGCAATAAAATTGAAGGCTGGCATAATTTAATTAAAGCCTATTACGATGAAAACAATTATAAGCCACTTTGGGTAAGCCGGGAAGTATTAAATCAGAAAGGAAAAGAAATGTATGATTTTGTTTCACATGCCGAATTTTTAGGGCTTAATAAAGATTTGTATGATTTTGAAACTACTAAAAAAATCTACGACTCGCT
>CAYVGM010000391.1:0-1802 GCA_964451125.1 uncultured Chitinophagales bacterium | reverse complement strand
TACCCCGAGTTTTTGCAGTTGTTGAGAAATTGTTTTACAAACTGAGAGCATGTCGTCCGGTTGCTTCATTGCCATAGCCACTGTTCTTACTCTTTCCAGTGAAGTTTCTATTTTCAGTTCAGAATTTTTTTCTTCCAGTTCGATCGTTCTTCTTTTTACCGCTTCTTTCAAACGGATATTTTCGGCTTTGATCTTGTTGGTATTTACCTGTTCGCCTTTGCTCGTATTGACATCCGGCATAGAGCCATGTTCCTGTATGATCTTCCAGCCTTTTATTGTTTTGGTAAATAAAGTAGAGATGCGTCCCTCACCATAATAAGTCCAGGAAGAATTGATCAATACAAAAAAATCACATTCTTCATTTACCAGCATCTCATCGCCTACCGGCAGTACCGTAATCTTCCGGTTTCTCATATCCGCTTTACCGGCCACCTGCTTTGCCGTAGATTTATAATATTGGAGCGTCTTTTTTTTGTTGTCAAAAAACTCCCCTCTTCCCGAACCGATCATTTGAACGTTGTCATGCAACCAGTAAGACATGGTTTGCATATCACCTTTTAAATAAGCATCCCAATATTCATGGTATGCTTTCATGATTGTTGCTTCTAATGTTTTGTTCAGTTTCATCTTTATTAATTGTCTGTATCACAGATTGGCACGGATTAATGGATTCCACGGATTTTGCTTTCATAATACCAACCTTTTAAAGGTTAGGCTTCTGCTTCCAAAGTTAATTAGCAGGCCAACTTCAAGTTTGTACGCTTTCAGGTAATTTAGTACTTGTGCAAGGTGTACATCTTCTAATTCAATAACTGCCTTTAGCTCAACTAAAACTTTTCCCTCCACTACAAAATCAGCTCTTCTTGTTCCAATGGGTTCAGGAAGTTCTTTATAAAATATTTCCTGTTCAATTTCTCTGGCAAATTCAAGCCCGGCTTGCGAAAACTCCCAGGCAAGGGCTCTTTGGTAAATTACCTCCTGAAACCCATTTCCGAGAAACTTATGCACTTCAAATGAAGCACCAATGATTTTTTCAGTTATGCTTTTATATTTTAATTCTGCCATATCAAGTATTAAATCTGTGGAATCATTTAATCCCAAAAATCCGTGATTCAGACAACTGATAATTGAACTATAAATTCTGTTCCTTCTCCTTCTTTAGTATTCACTTTTATTTCCCCACCATGCGCCTTTACAATATCATAACTCAAACTCAATCCCAATCCTGTTCCCTGTCCTGTTGGCTTTGTAGTGAAGAAAGGTTGAAATATTTTTTCTTTTATTTTTTCGGGAATGCCATTGCCATTGTCTTTTACTTTTATCTCAACTCTGTCATTTATTTTTTTTGTACTCACAGAAACAATCGGTGTGTATCCTTCACCTAATCGTTTCTTCCTTTCATCCACCGCATAAAACGCATTATTGATTAAATTCAAAACAACACGGCCGATATCCTGTGGCACTACATTTATTTTTGGAACTGATGTATTAAAATCTGTTTTAAATTCAGCATTGAAAGTTTTATCCTTTGCACGAAGGCCATGATAAGCCAATCGTAAATATTCATCACACAAGGCATTGATATCGGTTGGTTCCTTTTTGCCTTCGCTTTTTCGTGAATGTTGTAGCATCCCTCTTACAATATCACCGGCTCGTTTGCCGTGATGACTTATTTTTTCCAGGTTTTGTTTAAGGTCATTTGCAATTTCTTTTGCATCTTCTAAATTTCCTTTTGTTATTTCTTCATTCATTTCGTCAACTAATTCTGTACTTACTTCAGACAAATTATTTACAAAATTCAA
>CAYVGM010000390.1:0-1816 GCA_964451125.1 uncultured Chitinophagales bacterium | reverse complement strand
ATACGTTTTTTGTCTTAGTTGTGCCTCCTGTACCTTAATTTGATTTTCCTTTCGTTCTGTCTGGAATTTTTTTTCTGTTTGAATAGTATTTTTAGTGATTGACTCATTCAGGATACTATCGCGCAAAGTCTCATACAAACTGAAATAATAATACCCCTTTTTACTATCCTGCATACCATAATATAAACCTGAGAGCACCGGATAAATCTTCTGCTTTACATCCCGAAGATGATTGCGTTGTGCCAGCGCCAAAGAAGAGTCTGCAAGCAATTTACAATTTTGATAATCTTTCTTTAACAAATAATAATAGGCCAGGCCATATTGCGAAAGGCCAATGAACTCGTTGGCATTAAAATGACGCGAAACCGCTAATGCCTTTAAGGCATATATTTTCAAACTGTCTAATTGCTGTTGTCTGAGGCCTATTAAAGCAAAATTCAGGTTAACCGTGATTTGTATGACCATTTCCCCCATTTCTTGGGCAATAATGCGGGCCTTATTTAAATAAAATCTGGCAGAATCATATTGTTTTGTCATAATGTAGTTTAATGCCAGATTGTTATATGCATATTGTAAATCCTCTTTATTATTCTGTTTTGTATAGATTTTGACAGCCTGAATTCCATTATCAATCCCCTTTCTGTACTGGTGCATAGAATAATAAACCAGCTGCAGCAAATTATACGCTTTCCCATCCCACCTGTGTTCCCCGCTCTTTATCAGGATATCTCTTGCCTCTTCAATATATACTATTGCATTATCAAAATCCTCCAATAACTTATATGCTATTCCCATATTCAACATCGTCCGGCCGATTTCAGCTGATTCCGCGTTATTTCTTGCCATGCTTAATGCTTCCCGTCCTACCAGTAAAACAGAATCAAACTTTCCTTTCCGCATCAAAACATCCTGGTAGGAACTGTAATAATTATATATACCCTTTTGGTAGTTTATCTTTTTGCTCAACCCTCCGCCCAACTTTGCATATTTTTCGGCCTCGTCCAGATTATCTTTTAAATATTGATCAGATAAAATGAGATAAAGCTTCACTTTGCTTGTATCTTCTCTTGTTGCAGACAATAATTGCAATAAGCTATCCTTATTGAGCTGTTGTGTAAAACAGTAGGTATTAGCAAATAACACACATAGCAAAAACAAACATTTTTTCATATTTTAATTTACTCCCTTATTGATCTGATGGCAAGTTAAATAAAGACTCAAAGTTTACTATCATTTTTTTTTATGATATTTAAAAGCCTGTGAAATAAAATCATCTTTTTGGATGAGTGCTGGCGATTATGCAGCCTACTACATTTACCAAGTATATTTCTGTTTTCATTCCAATCAGGAAGTAAGCAATTCGTAACTGATAATTATTTCAAAGTGAAAAAAAGACAGCTACTTAATCTGTCATTTTTTGATTGAAGAAATGTGTTTTAAATCCCTTACCCATCCCGGCATTTCTGGAATCTTAGAGTAAACCATACCGGGGGTTGTGAATGTTCAAAAAAGAGGAAATACTATCCTGTCTTAAACAGGATAAGAAAACAGGTGCCCAATGCCTTTAATTTATAATGTTACGAACAGCATGGAGAACAGACAAGCAATAATTACTGCTTACTTGTATAAAATTGTTCCGCAAAACATCAGGGCCGGCTCTTCCGGGATATTGCAGAAAATGCTTTACTAAATATTGAAAATAACGCTACAATTTATGAAACATTTATTTACACTATGTATGGCATTAAATGCCGCACTGGTAAACGCGCAGGTATGCAAAACCACTGCAGACCTTGAAACAGTGCCCGGAAAATAT
>CAYVGM010000389.1:0-1819 GCA_964451125.1 uncultured Chitinophagales bacterium | reverse complement strand
GATATTCCTGTACACTATGCCGCTAACCCTACAGGATTTAATGATGCTGTTGAATATTTAAAAGCTCGTATGAATTCATCGACTAAATTTTTCTTTATGATGAATAACCATGGTGGAGGAAATGATACCTACCAGGGTATTTATGGCAACTCAGGTGAATTTGATGCAAATGGTGATGATAACAGAGCCGGAATAAATGATAATACTGACGAAAATTATTGCTATTATAATTCATCAGCTGCATTTATAGATGATACAATTGCTGCTAAGATAAACAGATTACCAATGGGTAGTATGATTCTAGTTGCCAAGCCATGTTTTTCAGGAGGTTTGATTTGGGATTTACGAGGTCCAAATCGGGTGATATTAACATCAGGTACAGAATTCCAGGTTACTTATCCTAATTCTCCCGGTACTTTTGGTGAGTTAACATATAATTTTCTTTCTGCTATAAATGGAAAAAAACCGGATAGCGGTACAGTTGTAAATGCTGATACAAACGGAGATGGGAAAGTGTCAATGTATGAGGCATACATGTATGTGAAAAATAATGAAAGCAGAAACGAACAACCACAATACGAAGATGATAATGATGGTGTAGGAACTACCACACCATCCTCAAGCGGATTTGGTTCTACCGTATTTTTATAGAAGTAGAATTTTGTTTTTTTATTTAAAGGAGGCTGCCTTAAAAACCTGAGTTCGGGTTAAGAAAATTAAGGTGAAAAAAATAGTTGATTTCTCATTTTTTCCTCCAACTTAACAAGGAGGAGGAATTAAAAGGAGTGGTTCTATATAAAAAATCAACTATTTTTTAATTGAAACGTTTATCCCGAACTCAGGTTAAAAGTAAAAATAAAGGCTCTGAGATTTTAAAATCCTAAATTTTCTCAGATACGTATCCAAATAAAAAGAGGCTGTTTCATGTTTTGAGACAGCCTCTATTTTATTATTCAGAAAAGTAAAAGTACAACTTCAAACTAAGGAAAATAATAAGGATAGCGATCGCCAAGGGGAACTTCACAACCATGCGCCAGTTCATTTTGATGAGTGGCAAGTTGTAATAAATAAGTGCGTATAGGATCTTTTAATCTGTGCAACAAATCAGCAACATCCGAATTCTGTGCAGCAGCAAACTGCATGTAGGTTGAATTAATGTTGATAGTCCCTGTTGCATTGCCCAAACCGGGTACTTTGGTAGATAGTCGGTTTACATCAGCTTGTTTTGCCCAGTATTCATCAGCACTCCAAATACTGTCTGTGCCGGCATTCATATTTTTGGGCAAGCGACTTTCAAAATCCGACCAAGCCTCTATAAATGTGATTTCGCCTTGATTGTTAAAAGTAAATTCTTCATAAATAGGGCAACTGTCGCGGCTGTAATCAAATATCACATGGCAACGGCAAAATGGTTGTTCATCAAAATATTTACAATCGAGTTTGTAGTAATCAGTAGGGTTGAGCTTAAGCAAAATATCCGACTGTATAAGAAAATTTCTTCCGTATCCTGTGAGCAAAAGCCAGGGCTGCCATTCCCATCGTATTACCTGAGTGGAATAGTTGGGCTGTACCTGTGGCGGAATATTTGATTGCATGGTTTGGAAATATTTTATGCCTTGCTCTACATAATATGCAGAATCAAATACAGGGCTAAGGCAAGTGGATATTGCCCCGTCGGTATTGCAGTTTTCAACATTAGTAAGAGTATCACTTTCTTTTTTGGAACATGAATAAAGTGTGATAAGAATGAGAATGTATAATGTGAATTTTTGCATTTTCTTTTTATAAAAGTTGGTGTTAAAGATACTATAATCTGCTT
>CAYVGM010000388.1:0-1846 GCA_964451125.1 uncultured Chitinophagales bacterium | reverse complement strand
ACTCTACCCACTTAGCACGACCAGCATCGGTTGATGCCATCACAAAATTACTGCCTCCGATTTCGAGGGCAATTTCTTTCACGATTTCTTTGCAGTAAATATGTTTGGCTCTGCAATTGCTTTCAAAATAATAAGGCAGACCTTCTGTATGTAAATCAAAAAGCAAAATCTCATTTTGCTCAGAAGTATCAGGAATGGAGGAGAACAATAAAGCTCTCGATTTTGCCTTCACGATTTCACCGGGTTTCACGGCTCTTTCCATGGTGCTGTATCCAAAAAAAGGGATAACCAAGCTTAGTTTTTCTGCGCCGTATTGTTCGCAAGCAAAGGCAATATCAAACAATTCCAAAGTAGATAAATCATCAATCGTTCCCCCGATAATGATACAATGTTTACCATCTACATTGGATAAAATACGGTGGTATTGCTCACCATCGGGAAATGATTTTATCTCTATTAATCCGTCTTCCAAATCATGCCCATACATTTTAAGCATATTGCTTTTCATATAATGATAAGACTGAACGGAAAACAAAATTTTCTTCATAGTTTTTTAGATTAATTGGTCAATACGATTGACTTTGCTGCGCAACAGTTGATCGGCAATAACTAATGCGGCCATAGCAGAAACAATAGGAACGGCTCTAGGCAATACACAAGGGTCATGTCTTCCTTTGCCACTTACTTCCGTAGGATTGCCATTACTGTCCACACTGGCTTGTGGTTGCATGATGGTAGCAACCGGTTTGAAGGCTGCATTAAAATAAATATCCATACCATTGCTGATACCGCCTTGTATGCCTCCGCTATAATTTGTCTTGGTTTTAATTACACCATTGTCATTATAAAATAAATCATTGTGTTGGCTGCCTCGTAAATGCAAACCGGAAAAACCGCTGCCATACTCAAAGCCTTTGCAGGCGTTGATGCTAAGCATAGCCTTGCCCAAATCTGCATGTAGCCGGTCGAAAACGGGCTCACCCAATCCGGTGGGCACATTTTTTACCACACAAGAAACGATGCCGCCAATGGTATCGCCATCTTTGCGCACTTCTTTGATGAGTTCTATCATTTGTTCGGCTATTGCACTATCCGGGCATCTTACGATATTCGATTCTATGGCATTCAAATCCAGTTCGGTATAATTTTTTTGTACTTTGATTGTTCCCACTTGCGACACATAAGCAAAAACTTCGATACCGAACTGTGCCAGTAATTGTTTGGCAATAGCTCCTGCGGCTACTCTGGCTGCAGTTTCGCGTGCAGAACTTCTTCCGCCACCGCGATAATCTCGAAAGCCATATTTTGCATGATAAGTGAAGTCGGCATGTGAAGGGCGAAAGCTGTCTTTGATATGCTCATAGTCTTTCGATTTTTGATCTTCATTTCTAATCAGCAGGGCAATGGGTGTGCCTTCGGTTTTGCCTTCAAAAATACCGGATAAAATTTCAAATGTATCTGCTTCTTTGCGTTGGGTAACGATGGCAGACTGACCTGGTTTGCGCTTGTCTAATTCTGACTGGATGAATGCAGTATCAATAGTCAGTCCGGCAGGACAGCCGTCAATAACTACACCGATAGCTGCTCCATGGCTTTCGCCAAAGGTAGCAATGCGAAACAACTCGCCGAAAACATTACCTGCCATACCTGCAAAAATACGATTAAATCATGAAACTGAAGATTCGGGAAATGGGCGAAAAATGAAAAAATACGTTAGTTGTTTTATTGGAATGTTTAGTCTTTTTACTTCGTAAACGGAGCAAAATACTGGGTATAAGTTTTCTCATCAAACTTCTTTCGTAAGCTGATCCAGATATTTGAGCATTTTCGGTATTCTGAATTCTCC
>CAYVGM010000387.1:0-1856 GCA_964451125.1 uncultured Chitinophagales bacterium | reverse complement strand
CCAACCCTGAAGATGGACTGCTGTTGCGCATCTTTAAAAAGATTGACAGCAAACTCCCAAAAGTGAAGTAGTGAAATATTATATAATAAAATTTGTTGTCTTATTTTTCACCTATTCTTTTATTCTTCCGTTTTTTCTGCTTCGGTCTGGTCTTCTTCCAAGGCATTCCATTCTTCCAAAATATGAAACCATTTTATCAGCTTCTTAATATCGGAAACATTCACCCGGTCTCTGTCGAAATTGGGCAAAACGGTGCCTAAGTAATTTCTAAGTACTTCATTATTTGCATTTGGTTCCACCGGCGGATGGGTTTCTTTTTGTTTTTTCATGGCTAACAACACCTCATACAAAGCTACAGTGTCATTATCATCAGTGTACATGGAAATATTCTCTAAAGGCGAAAACATGTGCTGTCTGTTGGAATAAAATTTCTTGCCTTCTCCATTCATCTCAGACAAAATCAAACCATCACCGCGTTGTGTTACTATACGTTTCAATCCGGGAATACCAGTTACAGCTATAATCTCTTTAAATTTCATTTGTTGTTTTTAACGCACAAAAGTAAGCAAATGTATGGATTTATCAACTTCTTAATGAAGCAATAAAACCAATAAGTACCAGCACCGCCAATACGGCAAGTGCAATCTTTATCCAGCTGTATGGTCGTTCGCCTACCACCTTTCCGCTGCGTCCGTTGATGATAAAGCGATATACCTTGTTGTTATACTGATAAGCACTTATCCAAATGGGCAATAATACATGCTTAAAGGTAACATCATTGTGTTGGATATGCATATTGGAAATGCGCTGATCATCGCCGCCGATTTGTTGCATAGCTAACGCACGAAGTTGATTTTTCATTACTTCTTTTGCCGTTTCAAAGCCTTTTTCTACATCTGTCTGATAGCACTCCGCCTGAAATCCGCTCAAATAAGCATCGTTATAATCGGTATAATTTTTAAAATCCCAGGGTTCTAAGTCGCGAGTAGTGCTATCCGGCAAAGAATGGCTGGCTATCACAAAAACATCATCAAAAGTATTGGTAACCACTCCTTGCACATCATACCAGCGCGTTTCCCTTTTTCTGTTGTTGCCATCGCCTACATAATAATACTCGCCTCTTTCTCCAACATATTCGCAGGTAGATTGTGCATCATAGGTCCAGTAGGGCATATAAATCCCCTTTATTTTATCCTGAAGGGTAGCGTATTTTTTCAAATCATTCGGAGCAAACCACAAACCGCCTAACCATTCACTGAATGAGCTTTTTGCATTGGCATTATCCACCTTAAACGGCAAAATATAATCCGGTTTGATGATGGTAGAAACCGTGCCTCCGGAGATAACCAATGGCGAAGCACAAAATGCACAGCTGTCGCTGGTTACATTGGGCTTTAGTGTGGTAGTAGCACCACAGTTGGAACAAGATACTGTGCTAACGGTTTGTTTTTCTTCTTTTGAAATTTGATGGGTGATATAATCGTGAAAATTAATCTCCCGTACTTGTGCATAGCTCTTTGTTTCGGTTGGAATATCGTTTTGTGCGCCACAGTATTTACAGGCTAACTTTTGTGTGCCCGGTGCGTATAAGAGCAATGCCCCGCAATCATGGCATTTCAGTTCTTTATTAATCTGCTGATTCGGTGATTCAAAATCGTTGGACATGGTTTTTGGTTTTATAATTCTATACTAAATAAAATAAAGTTCTTAATGGTCTTAATTTCTTCATGTTTTATTTTACTTAGATTTTCGTTTCATCTAATAATTGTTGAGCTGCGTTTTTAGTATCTACTTTTTCGATAACATGCGTAATGATGCCTTTTTCATTAATGACAAAGGTAGTGCGCAAAATGCCC
>CAYVGM010000386.1:0-1890 GCA_964451125.1 uncultured Chitinophagales bacterium | reverse complement strand
TTGGAGGAATAGATTATGGAGTATATACAATCTTTTTAATCTTTGCGTTGTTTGTATCCGCAATATAGAGGGTGCCGGAGCTATCAATACCAAGCCCTCCAAATTCGTAAAAATTAAACCTGCTACTAACACCAAACCCCAAAATATCTCCGGAAGTATAACCACCACTACCGGCATAAGAAAATGTTTTTCCATTCGGGATTATTTTATAGATTGAATAATTTCCACTTACATATAGATTACCGCTACTGTCAGTTACGATCCCTTGTGGATTGCTAATTTTGACACCGGCAGTATCTCCAGTGTCATAAGGCCAACCATTTGCTTTGGAAGTTATCGTTGAAACTTCAGCAGTTGTAAGATTTATTTTTCGAATGTAATTTGACTCAGTTAAATAAAGATAACCGCTTGCTATAGTTAAGCCCTTAGGAAAGGAGAATCTTGCATCTGTCCCAATGCCATCGATTAATCCGCTAATCGGTGTCCCGGGTCCCGCAAAAAGAGAAACCTTATTGTCAGACTTTTTGATACGGCGAATAGAATAATTATAATAATCCGCAACATAAATATAAGTATCATCCACTGCAATCCCATATGGTCTTCTGAATTTTGCGGATGTCCCTGGAACATCAATTGCTGTTCCGTCATCCCCGTAGCTACCGCCTGCAATCAGAGAAACGGTGGTTCCCGTTGGATAAATCATTTTTATCTTATCAACGTAATGATCTGTGATGTAAATATTTCCAATTGAATCGACTGCAATTCCTGTCGGGCTATTAAATTTTACAACCGAGTTATTTCCAACAACATCCCCTGACACACTGCCTAGCTCCCATAACAGCGACCCATTCGAAGCAAATTTCTTAACTTTGTATTTTGTAGGCTCAGTTACATAAATATTTCCTGATGCGTCAACTGTAAGCCCACTTGGCGCAATCAAACCAGTAGAAATAAAACTTTTTGCTTCAACTTTCCCCTGTATCTTAAAATTTACACTATACGAAGTTCCTTTCTGCCCATTACCGACATAAAAAAGTACATCTTCCGCAGTGGCGCCTGCAGTAAGAACCATAGTTCGATTATTGGAATAAATAATATCAACATCCAAAGAACGAAGTAGGGAATTATCCGCTATTTTATAAATAGCAATACCCGCACGACTTGAATTACTCAGATTAAATAAATTAATAAGAACTGTTTTGTTTTCAGGAACTGTAATCTTGAAGTATTTCCCGCCTCCATAATTATCCGTTGCCTTAAAGGCAGGGTAACTAGCATATTCCGAAAAAGTTTCACTTTTGGTTTGGCCATCCACTAAAATTGTTGGATTATTAACATCAGGTCTTGTTGTAGAACTAGTATTACCATATCCTCCCGAGAGGGATGTGCTTAAATCAAAACTTCCCCCGGAGGACAATGCCATTACTGCAATACATCGATATGAAGAAGCATTTGTTGTGAGTGAAAAACTGGTGGCGCAATAGCTGGATGATGTTTCAAGGGTATCAATGGAAGAGTTATTGTCTACGGTTTGATTTTGAACAAATCCGAAGAGACAAAATGAACCAGCATTGTTTCCGGCTGAAGGGTTTACGTTAAAATAAAGTGATTCTGTTTTCGTAGAATTAAATTTGAAGTATTTAATTGTATTGGAAGGAGTTTGATCTGTCAATGTGCCAGTTTCTTTTGTGAACTCCTGGGCTCCCTCACATGTTGCATACGGAATATCGAATTCAGTACTAAAGCTCAACGCGCCTAAAAGCGCAAGAGGGAAAAGTGCATTATTGGATTTGTTAGGGGAACTCGTCGTTGGTTTACAGAGTATAAGAAGAGTAGAGAATATAATTAGTAATACACTATTTTTCATAAGAAAACTTCCATATAACTTAA
>CAYVGM010000385.1:0-1891 GCA_964451125.1 uncultured Chitinophagales bacterium | reverse complement strand
GTCATAAAATTGTGTTCTTTGTATATTGGTAACAACAAACATTCGTTAATATGCTTGTTAGCAGTAGTTGTAATTTGTCATAAAATTGTGTTCTTTGTATATTGGTAACAACTGAACGCGCCAAAATACCAATATTCATTGACTATTTCATGAATTGTTACCACAAAAAAATGGGCATACCGGACTGATTTTATCCGATTTATGCCCATTTTTTATTTTCTGTTCCTGCCTTTTTTTGCTAAAACAGTTCGAGCTGCTGCGGAATATTGGGCATCGGGGCTTCTTTCTTACCCTCAAAAATGACCATCTGCCCAAACTGTTTGTCGGTTATGGCAATCATCCCGATATGTCCGGCTTCGGGCAAAATACTTTGCACTCGTTTCATGTGGACTTCCGCATTTTCTCTACTGCTGCAATGACGCAGATAAATAGAAAACTGAAACATCGTAAATCCATCATCCAAAATTTTTTTGCGAAATTTTACATATCGCTTTTTGTCTGCCTCTGTTTCGGTGGGCATGTCGAAAAATACAAAGATCCACATAATTTGATAGGCATTTAGTTTCATGAATAATTTTTATTGTAGTGAGTTAGTGAGTAGTGAGAATCAGGTGGCGATAGTTCTTGGTTTACAGTCCACCTTGAACAGTGAACTGTTAGCTGTCAACTAAAAGTTCGGGATAAATTATCTTTTTTGTTTTGCCTTCGAAGCAGGCGGAGAGTGATGCTGTGGTGCGCTGTAAGCCTACCATCAACGGGCTTTTCTGTCCGTCAATTTTGATATCCATTGCCGGAATTTCCAATAATCTTCGTTTTATTTCTTTTGATAAGTCCCGCTCTTCCGGCAAATCAGTCATAATTATTTTTACCAGGTGATCGACAAAAGGACGATAAGGTTCCATAATATCATCTGCCAGACAATAGGCATTATACTTATTGCGATGAAAAATGCCTAAGGTGGGCAACAAACCTGATGACACCAATCCTCTCGCCACAACTGCTCTCAGAATAGCATAGCCGTAGTTCAACAAATTATTCGGATAATCGCCATAACGTTCTCTGAAAAAATAAGGTTCTTCTTCATTATACAATACCTTCCAATAATATTTTGCACCTTGTGCTTCCTGGTTGGACGAATCACCACTCAATACATTTGAAATTAGTTTTTTTATCGGTTTTGATTCTATTTCCCAAACATCCAGTACTGCACTTTGGTTTTGCAATTTTGCTTTCACGGTTTGTTGCCACAGTTGTTTTTTAAGAGGCTCAGTAGCCTCCAGTTGTGCTTTAAATTTTTCAGATTGTTGGGTATGCCCATCTAAATTGAGTAATAATCCTGTCGGGTGATGCTTCTCATTACAAGTAATCACTGCAGCATTATTTTCAAGCAATTTATGTAAAACGGCATGTGTCAATACGGTTTGATAATGGTCAATTACCAGCACGCCGATATCTTCAACAGGTATGGGAGTTTCGCGTTCATCAGTCTTCACAAGCAATTGTTGCTGTTGTACATTCAAACGTGCCGGGTTGCCGATATAGATGGTGCGTTTTATCATATAGGATTTTTAATGACCCGTTCGATAGATATCAAATGCATCATCTGCTCTGTTTTCTGCCAGCATAGAATTTATCAGTTTAGCTGTTGGAGTCATCAGTTCTGTATAAATACATATTGCCAGTGCCTCATAAATAATCCGGTTGTTGCGTATTCTGCTGACATAAGCCGATAATTTCACACCCGCATCAAGCATGTTGGCAAGCACGATATTTTCATAAGCGGCAATGTAGCCCATTTTAAATCCGTTATAAAAAATCTCAATAGCAAAACTATCGTAAATATTATCCGGCTCTCGTCTAAGTTCCAGCGTATCGCCTTCTTTGATAATTT
>CAYVGM010000384.1:0-1895 GCA_964451125.1 uncultured Chitinophagales bacterium | reverse complement strand
AAGTATATCTGGGATTTTGGAAATGGCATAAAAGATTCTGTCAATACCAATCCCTCCACTGTTTATCCATCGGACGGAACATATACCGTTACCTTAACTGCTGTATCAGATAATGGCTGTCGTACATCCACAACAAAAACTGTTACTATTCATGATGATTTTAAGGTGGATTTCACAGCAACCTCGGTATGTGAAAGAAACAGCCCGGTCTTTACCAACACCTCTACCGGATACAGCAACTACCTATGGCGTTTTGATGACGGCACCACCAGTACGGCAACAAACCCCACACATCTTTTCACAACAGCCGGAACTTATGCCATTACACTTACTGCCAGTCATGCTATTTGCGCCAGTGACAGTATCACAAAGCCCGTTATTATTAAACCCAATCCATCATTTACACTAAATAAAAATATTTCTTTTTGTGAACAAACTACTTTCAATCTGACATTACCCGGCACTTATGACTCATTGCGCTGGAATACCAATCAAACAGCAAACAGCATTATCATTGACGGCAGCATTAACCCTATAAAAGTAACGGCGTATTTAAATGGATGTATTAAGTCCGATTCTACCAAGGCAATTATCTATCCAAAACCCAATGCAGAATTCCTTACTGATAAATTTTGCGCTAATAAGCCTACTACTTTCTTAAATTCTTCTTCTGTGATTGGTGATAATATTACCCAAAATAACTGGACATTGACCAATGGAATTTCAACAATAACATCAGTACAAAAAGAACCTACACTTAATCTTAATCAGTTAACACCCTATCAGGTTCAGCTCATTGTGAGTACTGCACACGGGTGTAAAGACACTTTCCGCAATATGCTCTCGCTATTAGATACATTTTCTGTAGGCATGAAGATTCCTGATGCGGTTTGCATTAAAAACTCGAACAATTTTGCAGACAGTTCCGTTGGCAATAATGCATTCTATTCATGGAATTTCGGAGACGGGCAACTCGCTAATACGGCTTCAGCAACACATACTTATCTCACTCCCGGAATCTACACCGTTACGCACATCGTACGAAACCAAAGTTGTGGTGAGGACAGTATTTCAAAGCAGATTTTAGTGAAAGACCTACCTGTTGTAGACCTTGGCGATGATATCATTATGTGTCCCGGTGCTATTACTGCTGTCTTATTGCCCGGTAATTTTGACAGTGTTATATGGAATAACGGCTCTCATACCAATCCGGCAAATTATGATGGCAACTATCCGGTTATTAGTGTTACAGCTTATCAGCAGGGTTGCTATAATTCAGATATGGTAGAAGTCATCTTAAATTGCGAAGTATTTATTCCTACTGCGTTTTCTCCAAATGGTGACGGCATTAACGATTATTTTAATTTCTTATCACATAGCCTGAAAACTTTTACTTTGAAAGTTTACAACCGCTGGGGTGAGCTGGTATTTGAGACAGAGAGCTATACAAACAGTTGGAATGGTACGTTTAAAGGCAAGCCCTGCGACTCAGATGATTACGTCTATATTGCTTATGGAATAAAAAATGACAATAAACCTTTTTATATGAAAGGAACTGTCACTTTGCTAAAATAGGATTTATTTATGCGTCCTAAATAAACCAAGGTATCATAAGCAAAGACTACCTCACCTTTCTTTTCATGTTTTTCAAATAAGGCAATTATTGCTTTTTCCATTGCATTATATTCGGGGCTGTTCCTATTGGGCATATATGAAGATGAAATAATTCTGCCGATTAAACTTTCCAAGTCAAAAATCTGTTCATTATACAAGATTACTTCTTTAAATTCAGCAGGAGCAAAAAAATCCTGTATCCGTTCACTTGTAATATTGCGATGTGATATCTCGTTGTAATCAAAGGCAAACTGCTGAATCAGCGATTCATAATCTTGCTG
>CAYVGM010000383.1:0-1912 GCA_964451125.1 uncultured Chitinophagales bacterium | reverse complement strand
CTGATTTTGCGGCAAATCTATATGCAAAACATCTGCAGCCGGATTGGGAAAAATATGGATATGTTGACTTGATAAATGATTTAGCGAGGTGGGTAGCTGGTTTAAATTTCTTGTAGTCGTCCAGTTGTGAAAACCACTGCTGCATATTGAAGCAACGTTCCATTTGTATCTTTTAGCCGGATTTAATTTCATTCCCATTTCATTTCCATTTGTATTGAAAAAGTAAACCCGATTGCTGTCATCAACCAATGCTACTCTATACTTGTTTACACCCGCAATAGCCTCCCAACTGACCTGAACCGAATCGCTTGAAATAAAAACAGCTTGCAGGTTTTGAGGTGCATCACAAACCAACTGTATGGGAATTTCTTTAGTTTTAAAAAAATTCCATGCCGTATTATTCATGTCAATATCGCGGGTAGTTTTACCAATTAATCCAAAAAACACATCAGCTGCTCCCGGCCAGGTATGCCCTCCGTTTAAAATTTTATAAAATACTTGTTGTGTGGTATTCGTACAGTTGGAATACGTGTAGCGTATCACACGAGTGCCGTCATTTTGCAAATCCGGCAAGGTATCTGTCTCCGGAATTTGATCGCAATTGTTTTTTATTTGCCAAAAATGTTTCACTGAATCTATACCGGGAAAATTAAACGGAATGCCATTATAAGCGGTTATTGGATCTGCACTTCCGTTAAAGGCACAAATCGGCATGGGACGGGCAGGTACGCAAGTAGAAAGATTGTCAAGCAACATGCTTGCAACATTAGGTGCAATTGCAGCAACTCTGTTTGTTAAATCACAGGCAAGTTTATAACACATAAATCCACCTGCCGAATAGCCGGCTGCATATACTTTGCGCAAATTTGTATTGAATAACACTGCAGATAAATCCATTACATCAGCCAGAAAACCTACATCATCTGCAGCAGACGGTACACCAAAAAATGTTCCTGAATTCCAACGCAGATCTTTACCCTGTGGATAGGCCACTATACATCTGGCTGTATCTGCCGTATTATTAAATTTCGTATAATCCATTTGAAAACTATTCGTAGTGAGAAAACCATGCATATTAATTACTAAGGGCAAGTTTTCATCCGGATTGAAATTGCGAGGTGTATAGATGATTACATTTCGTGTGAGATTAGGCTGAAATAGCTGGTAATTTTTTTGAGCAAATAAGCAACTGTTAGACAATAATAAAAAAAGTATAAGCATATTTTTCATGTGCGTCAAGTTTTTCGATTCTAAGTTAGTGTAAATTTCGGATATCTGAATTTTGTTTGAAAAAGTAATTGACAATGAATTATTTTTGTCAAAAAATCAACACATGCATATCGGATTAGTATTTGGAGGAAAAAGTCCTGAACATGAAGTATCTATTGTTTCGGCGCGCAATATTTATAATGCTATCGACAAAAATAAACATCGTGTTACGCTTATCGGCATTGCTGCCGACGGCAAATGGTATGCAGAAACCGAAGATAATTTACAAGATAAAAATTGTTTAGTCGGCAAATCGGGTGTACAGCTTGCCGTGGTTTTTGGCAATGAAAAAAATAAAATAATCCGCTTAGCTAATGCCACTTTCTTAGATGATTTGGACGTGATTTTTCCGATTACCCATGGGCCAAACGGAGAAGACGGCACGCTTCAAGGTATTTTTACACAAATGGATATTCCATTCGTCGGTCCCGGGGTGTTGGGTTCTGCTGTGGCGATGGACAAAGATTTTACCAAACGCATTTTGCGGGGTGCCGGTATTGGGCACGCAAAAGGTATGGTATTTTATAAACATGAAAGAGCTGAAATCAGCTATGATAAAGTGCAGGCTGAACTGGGCAATTTGCTCTTTGTAAAACCTTGCAATATGGGTTCGAGTGTGGGCGTTTCAAAATGCACGAATGCA
>CAYVGM010000382.1:0-1918 GCA_964451125.1 uncultured Chitinophagales bacterium | reverse complement strand
TTTTGCTAATATCAAAGATACTCTTTCACTAAGGCAATTTGTTCGGAGTTTGCCAGTACAATTAACCTGTCTCCCGGTGTAATTTTTGTGTCAGCCGCAGGATTAATAAGATATTCGCCACTCTGTTTTTTTATACCCAACAATAAAGCACCCGTATTTTGCCAGCAATTCAATGCCGAGAGAGTAGTCATTTTTCGTGTTTCTACTTCCACGATATTGTGATTATGGTCGTAGCTATACATGTAGTCCATAAATTCTTTTACATCAGGCATCAATACCAGATTGGCCATGTGCGCACCACCAAGTACATCCGGCATGATGACATTATTGGCTCCTGCAAGTTTGAGTTTTTTCACGGAACTCTCGTTGGAGGCACGGCTTATTGTTATTATTTGAGGGTTGAGTTCTTTTGCTGAAAGTACGATATACACGTTTTGTGCATCGTTGGGCAGAGCACAAATAATAAAACGAGCATTAAGTATTCCTGCCCTAATTAACGCCTGATCGTTCGTGGCATCTTCTTCCACGAAAAATTCAATTTCATTCTTGGGAATAGTTTTATCAACAACAACCACTTTCATCCCTTTGCTTATTAGTTCGTGATAGGCTTTACTGCCGTTTCTCCCGAACCCGCATATAATGATGTGATTTTTTAGTTTTTCAATCTTATTTTCCATTTTAATTAATTTATACAAACGTATAAAATCTCCGTCTAATAAAAACCCGGATGTTTTGGTAATGACAAATGTAATAACACCCAAGTTGAGCAAAATAAAGATGATGGTAAAAATCCTGCCCCGTTCATCCAGATGCACTGCTTCGTTATAACCTACCGTAGCCATCGTTATGACAGTCATATACAAGGCATCAAGCAATGTTACATTTTCAAACGAATAATAACCGAGTGTTCCAAATACTACGAGTCCTAAAAAAAACAGGATGTAGATTATCAGATTTTTCCAAAGTAACTGGTAGAGACTTTTATGCAACATGTAAATACAATCAGGCTATAAATTTACGAATTGTTCATACAATAAAACCTGACATTTTGCAGATTTATTTATTTTGCAAACTACCTTTAACGGGTAAAAATATTTCTGCCAGCATACAACGGGCACTGCCTCCGCCAATGGTCTCAATGGTGGGAATGGAAACTGACAGCAAGTGTGTATGTTTTTCCAGTGAAATAATTTGTTCTTTGCTCAAACTGTCGTAAGCCGAATGCGACATCACCAGAAAAGTTTCTGATTTGTCATTTTCCACTTGCAGCATATTTCCGGCAAAGTGGTTCATTTGGTCAAAACTGATATCAATGATTTCGTGTCCTGTTTCTTCCAGCTTTGCAAACAAATCTATACGTTCATATTCATTCTTAATACTGCCGCCACAAACTACGGCAAAGGTGTCGCCCATTGTCAGCATCACATTGGTGTGATAAACTAAATTGTCGTTTTCATCAGAAGCAATAAAAGTGCAAGCTTCATATCCTGTTTGTCTGCAAAAATTTTCAAACAACTGCTTGTCGGTGCGAGGCGACAAACAAGCATAAGCAATCTTATTCGGGTGATCAAAAATGATACTGCCTGTACCTTCCAAAAATTTATTTTCCAACTCGAATCTCGAAAGATCAATAATCTCTTTTACTTCAAATTTTGTTTTTAATAAATCTATAGCTTCGGGGTTTCGCTCTATCCTGCGGTTAGGTGTACGCATCGGATACAGATAAACAGTTCCTGATCTATGCATACTAATCCAGTTATTGGGAAAGAGGGCATCAGGTTTGGGTGGCTCGGGCTTATCCTGAAAGACAATGACATCGATTCCGTTCGTGCGCAATGTGGCGACATATCCGTCAAATTCCTCTATAGCTCTGCGTTTGATTTCATCTTCGGATAACCCTTTCAATTCTTGCTGAAAT
>CAYVGM010000381.1:0-1929 GCA_964451125.1 uncultured Chitinophagales bacterium | reverse complement strand
AGCTTGTTTGTTTAGCACCGATACCTCGCTGCTCTGCGGCGGGGTTCATTCATTATTGTATACTCTATTGAATTAATAGTGTACAAATTTGCAGAATTTTTGTGTTAATTTGAATGCTGTTAAAATTAATTTTTCAATATCTCTAAAATCTAACTCGTTTTAAGAAATTACTATGAAAAACAAGAAAACCAATTGAAACTTCTATTTTGCATAAATTTGTAATTATACCCTTTTAAACATGGATGCAGAGAAAAAAATGATACCTGGTGCAGAAGCTGTAATAAAATGCCTGCTCGAAGAACAAGTAGAAACTATATACGGATATCCTGGTGGCACCATTATGCCAATTTATGATGCACTTTGGCATTATAAAGATGCTATAACGCATGTACTTACCAGACATGAACAAGGCGCAACTCATGCTGCACAGGGTTGGGCTCGCATAAGAGGAAAAGCTGGTGTTGTTTTTGCAACATCAGGTCCCGGTGCTACAAACTTGGTTACGGGCATTACCGATGCTTTAATGGATTCAACTCCTATGGTATGCATTACCGGACAAGTTCCCAGACATTTATTGGGCACAGATGCATTTCAGGAAACAGATATTGTAGGTATTACGATGCCGGTTACCAAATGGAATTATCAAATTACAAAAGCAGCAGAAATCCCTGAAATTATTGCAAAGGCATTTTTTATTGCTAATAGTGGCAAACCCGGTCCTGTATTAGTAGATATTACTAAAAATGCACAGTTTGAGTTGATGGAATGGACAGATTATAAAAAATGTACGCATCTGCGCGGTTATGTCAATCTGCCGAAATTAAATGAGACAGCAATTGAACAGGCTGCACAGCTACTCAATACAGCAAAAAAACCATTGATTCTAAGTGGTCAAGGGGTAATCATATCTCAAGCCAGAGAAATACTGGAATCACTGTCACACAAAACCGGAATACCCGTTGCAACTACTATGCAAGGTTTGGGTAGTTTTAGCCCTGAGCATGATAATTTCGTTGGATTGCCAGGTATGCACGGCAATTATTCCGTAAATATAAAAATGAATGAGTGTGATGTATTGTTTGCCGTAGGCATGCGCTTTGATGACAGGGTAACTGGTGATGTAACCCGTTTTGCCAAACAGGCTAAAATCATTCATATTGATATTGATGAAATTGAAATTGGCAAAGTAGTAAAAACAGATGTAGGCATTCAAGCCGATGCTTTTGATGCTCTAAAATCTCTATTGCCTAAACTGAATGAAAACAATCATAAAGACTGGTTAGCCAGCTTTAAAGTACTCGATAAATTGGAACAGGATGAAGTTATTGAAAATGCAATTCATCCTGTTTCAGGCGGGATAAAAATGGGCGAAATCATGCACTTGATTAATGAAAAAACACAAGGTGATGCAATAATAATACCGGATGTGGGACAACATCAAATGTATGCTATGCGCTATTACCAGTACCACCAGTTGCATTCTTGGATTGCCAGTGGTGGATTAGGTACAATGGGTTTCGCTTTACCGGCAACGATAGGTGCACAAATGGCAGCCCCCCACAGAACAGTTGTAGGTATTATCGGCGATGGTTGTTTCCAAATGACGATTCAAGAACTGGGTACGATAAAACAGCAAAATTTGCCTGTTAAAATTGTCATTTTTAATAATAATTATCTGGGTATGGTTCGTCAATGGCAACAGCTCTTTTTTGACAATCGCTATTCACAAGTAGAATTAAAAAATCCGGACTTTGTAGCCATTGCTAAAGGCTATGGTATTGCATCAGCAAAAGTAGAAAAACGCGAAGATTTGGGTTTGGCATTGGATGTAATGTTTGCACATGATGGGGCTTATGTGTTGGAAGTAACTGTAGAAAAAGAAGAAAATTTATTTCCTATGGTGCCGAGCGGTGCTGCCTGTAGCGATGT
>CAYVGM010000380.1:0-1940 GCA_964451125.1 uncultured Chitinophagales bacterium | reverse complement strand
AGAACCAAAATCAACTGCGCAATTGCCTTATCTGGGAACTTGGTTTTTATACTTCAATAACTATCAAAAAGACTACAGAAACTTAAATGATGCTTACAAAAATGTGGACATCAGTACTTTACCACAATATAGCCAAGTGAGTGGTAAAATAATTGATAATAAGACAGGAGAAGCACTAATTGGTGTAAATGTAACGGTACAAGGCACCACGGTAGGTACTGTAACGGATATAGATGGCTTTTTTAGTTTACAATTACCTCAGGGGGAAAAACAGGTAGTAATTAGTTATGTGGGTTACAAAACAATTACTGTTCCTGTTGTCTCTGAATTTCTAAATCTCGTCTTAGAAGAAGAAGGAACTTATTTAGAAGAAGTAGTTGTAAGTGCTTTGAGTATTAAACGCAAAAAGAAATATGCAGGTTCACCTGGAGCACCAAGTAAAGTCTATGAAACGGATGCCGTTGATATGGAGGAAATTCTAACTCCGATTGATGTCAATTTTGTTATTAAAAACCCATACACGATTAATGGTGACAATAAGGAGAATATCGTTGAAATAAAATCAGAAACAGTAAAACCGATTTATAAATATTACGCAATTCCGAAATTGGACAAGAGTGTTTTTCTTACTGCAAATATAACTAATTGGGAGAATCTGAATTTATTAGCCGGAGAGGCTAATTTGTATTTCCAAAACAATTATGTCGGACGGACACTAGTCAACCCTGCCATTACGGAAGATACACTTATGCTGTCATTAGGTCGCGATAAAAATATCGTGATTAACAGAGAGAAGGTAAAAGAATACAGTAAGAAACAATTTTTATCAGGGGACAAGGTCATCAATAATATGTTCTCAATTTCTATTCGTAACAATAAGAAACAACCTATAGATTTGACCATCTATGATCAGATTCCAGTTTCAACAACCAAAGAAATAAAAATAGACTTAATGGAAAAGCCGGATGCTGATTTAGATGAGACTACCGGAAAACTGACATGGAAGATCTTTGTTGAACCCACTAAAGAGAAGAAACTTCAGTTCGGATATGCTGTTAAGTATCCAAAAAATAAGATACTTTATATTAAAGAATAATTCATAGGGCGGTTTTAACCCCATAGAAGTATAGCCGTTTAAATCTTAAATAGTTGTTTGGTATAAATTAGTCTAGATTGTCAAGCAAAAACACAGTGTTGCCAAAGGCGATTCCTAAATTTTTCTATTCTCACTTCATTCTTTTTATTGTGTGAATCTTATTCTAAAGAAATCTATGCATCTATGTGGTAAATATTATAAATTAAGCTGCACAAGGGGGCATAACATAATTTACATTTATTAACCAAAAGGATAGACGATTTAGTTTCGATTTGCGTTTATTCTTTACGATGGCAAAAGTATATTTTATTTGTATTTTCTTGCTTTCAGGGTTCTCAGATTCCTGCAAATCAACATCTGCAACTCTTGCCGATAATCCAGTATCTGAGGTCAAGCTCAGCAACAAACAACTTGCCCTCATAAACAGCCTTAACAGGCAAGCTCAAATTACTACTTCCTACAATCCGGCTTATGTGGCAATACCCTTTCCAAACGGAGATGTTGACAGCACAACAGGGGTTTGTGCTGATGTAATCGTACGTGCCCTTCGGGCTGTAGATATAGATTTGCAAAAAGAAATTCATGCAGACATCAGTAAACATTTTAATAGTTACCCAAATATTTGGCACTCTTCTAAGCCCGACAAAAATATCGACCATCGAAGAGTACCCAATATTATGTGCTACTTGCAATTGAAAGGAAAGGCGGTTGTACTCTCCACCCAAAATGAAGATTACAAAGCCGGTGATATTGTAGCCTGGAAGTTAGACAATGGCCTCTATCATATCGGCATGGTCAGCAATTCATCATCTGATGAAAACACACCTTTGATTTTTCATAATAT
>CAYVGM010000379.1:0-1947 GCA_964451125.1 uncultured Chitinophagales bacterium | reverse complement strand
ATAATGCATACGCAACATTAATACCAAGAGAAAGAGAATCCACGCAAATTGCCACAAAAAGATACGATACAGATGATGCGTATATACTTGACCGCCTTAATCCAGATACGATAGACTATCACATGAACCGCCCCGGTTATGAACCACAGAACTTTGAAATAATATTAAAGATACTTCAATACCACTATCCTAATGATAACTTTGATTGGCTAATATCTTACAACGAACAATATAAAGCGTTATTATGAATACAGAACTGGTAGAATGGCAAAAATTAGCACCAAATGGATTAGTTTATCCGTGGTGGGTTCATCCTATGTTAGAGCATCTTGAAACATTGGAGTGGCATGATAAAATAATGCTTGAATTTGGGGCAGGTTTGGGAACAGCATGGCTAAGAGATAAATGTAAATGGGTGGACAGTATAGACGCTAATCCTGAATGGGCTGATAGAGCCAATCAATATTGTGATGGGAATAGAAAATTCAATGGAGAAATATTCTGTAAGCAATTAAACGAAGGCGACCAACAAACAAAGCAGATGTTTTTTGACCTTATTCCAAAAGATAAAAAATACGATATTGTATCCGTAGATAGCATACATAGAAATGAATGCCTACAATGGGCATTAGACCACTTTAAAGGGCGTGAAGGATTGTTGATTGCAGACAACTTTGACCAAGATTTTGTTTGGATAAGCCCTGCCGCAGACAAATTAATGGAACCATATAAATCAGTAGAGAAAATATTTTACCAACCTGACCATACTAACCATGAGGGTAAACAATGGAATACCCGGCTGTGGGAAATAAAACCATGAGATTACATATACTACATGACGACAGAAGGTTTGAAAGGTATGAGCCATTAATGGAAGAATTGATAACGCAAGGCATAACGGATTATGAGATAGTAAGACCGGAGATTGACCCAACCAAACAGCCATTTGAGAACATAAACTTAGCACACAAGGCACTTGTAAGAATGGCTAAAGAGAAAGGAATGGAGGAAATATGTATAGCTGAAGATGATGTAATGTTTACCCACCCAACGGCATGGAAGTATTTTTTAGAAAATAAGCCAAAAGAATATACCGTGTACGTTGCAGCAACATACATTATGCCACCAAGTTTAAATCTATTAACTGGCTTCCAGCTATATATGGTTCATCATTCATTTTATGACCAATTTTTATCAGTACCTAATCCAATGCACATAGACAATGCTATTTGTGATTTGAAAAGCAACCATAAAATATGTTATCCATTTGCAGCTTTACAAAGACCCGGATATAGCGCAAACCATCCTGGCGAGACGGTTAATTACAATATAGGGTGCGGAATTAAAGAACATGATTTGTATAAAGGATGATACCTTTTATAACATACCGTGAACCAGACGAAGAAAATAGACTATGCTTTTACATTTTACAAAAGGCTTTCCCTCACTATGTAGGACTTTTGGTATCTTCACCAAGAGAGAATGGATTAGTTAATGCTCCAATACCCGGATATAAACTTTGGATAACTTATGCCGGATGCCTTCATGGTAATTTCTTTCCGGGGCATAGCACAGCAATAGCGGAAGTTAATCAGGTATTTAATTTAATGGCAGAATGGTACTATGTTAACCGTATAAAAATACAACCTAAAAAATATAAAGGTTTTAAAATAAATGAAACTTCAATCTCCACAGGATAAAATCTTAGTAACAGTAAAATCTAAATACACAAAGGACTTTGGCGCTTTGACTAAAAGATTTGCTATTGAACAGGGTACTTCCGTACATCTTGAAGACCTTGTAAACATCGTTGGCACAGTATATTCACTTCCAAAATAAATAACGAAAGAAAAACAGAATCAAGGGTATAGTATGGAAGAAATAAGAGTAGGCGACCAATTAATATTTTCATTCAGCGTTATCTATGACTTCTATCAAAAAACACAT
>CAYVGM010000378.1:0-1947 GCA_964451125.1 uncultured Chitinophagales bacterium | reverse complement strand
CATTTTTGCTTACTTTGGCACAATAAATGCAATAACCATACAAAAGTACAATTTTATGCGCTGGTATAAATATTTATCTGTATTAACATTAAGCTTGCTGTTCAGCCTGTCTGTAGTGGCACAAGATGTTTTTACGGTATTTCCAACCGCACTAAAAAGCGGAAATATTACAGCCATTTCCAAAAATTTTGATAAACGCATTGATATTACTATTGATGATAATTCTGATAACTACAGCAAAGATCAGGCTGAAGTTATTCTCAAGGACTTTTTAAGCAAATTTTCTACCAGAGATTTTACTATTATTCACAAAGGTTCATCTCCTAACGGGGCACAGTACGTTGTTGGTAATCTTAAAACAAACAAAGGCGCTTACCGTACCTATATTTATGTAAAAAATACGGATGGGGTGAATTATGTTCAGGAAATTCGCTTCGAGAAAGAGTAAATTTCAACTCGCTACACTTTATTTTTCTCTATTTCGATTACCTTTGATACATGATAGATCAAAAAGAACTCGAGCAGTTTATACAGCTGGCCTTATATGAGGATGTAAGAGGCGGAGATTATTCGTCATTAGCCATTTTAGATAAAAAGACGCAGGGTAAAGCCCGATTACTCGTAAAAGATGAAGGCATATTGTGCGGAATGCCTGTTGCCTGCAAAATATTTGAGATGGTGGATGCAGATTTGCGAGTTGAAGAACATATTGCTGAAGGCAGTAATATCCACTATGGTGATGTAGCATTTCATGTTTATGGAAGTGCGATTTCCATTCTCACGGCAGAGCGATTAGTATTAAATTGCATGCAGCGTATGAGCGGCATTGCCACTAAAACACAAGAGTATGTCAAAAAAATTGCAGGAACATCGGCAAAAGTAATAGACACCCGTAAAACCACACCAGGCATCCGCTTTTTAGAAAAATATGCCGTTACCATCGGTGGCGGGGCAAATCACAGGATGGGCTTATATGATATGATTATGCTCAAAGACAATCATATCGACTTTTGCGGAGGCATTACCAAAGCGATACACAAGGTACGAGCTTATCTGGATGCCAATCATTTGGACTTACGCATAGAAGTAGAAACCCGAAAATTAGATGATGTAAAAGAAGTGCTTGCTTGTGGTGGCGTACACCGTATTATGCTGGATAATTATACGCCTGAAAAAGTAAGAGAAGCTGTTGCTTTGATTAATCAGCAATATGAAACGGAAGCAAGTGGCGGCATTACTTTAGATACGATAAGAAGCTATGCAGAAACAGGAGTAGATTTTATTTCGGTGGGAGCACTCACCCATTCTGTACGCAGTTTAGATTTGAGCCTAAAAGCAGAAATAGGATAATTCTCATTACTGAACCAGATAAATAACAAACTCCAATTTCTAAGTAATGTTTGTTTAGCGCAATAATAACACCGCTCCCATTACCGATTTTTTGCCTGTTTTCGGGTCAACCATACCATCCCACACTTTGCCATTCTCAAAGATTCCGAAAATCTTCCAAACATACACATCTTGTGGCATCAGCATACCTTTAAATCTGCCGTCCCAGCCCTCGGCAGGCATACCGTATTCTTTCAATGCGTTTGACTCCCAAAGCAATTGACCATATGTAGAAAAGATTTGCAAGCGGTACTCTACCAGATTTTTGGTTTTAGGTAAAAATACCGCCCCTTCGCCTGATCCGATTTCCGGTGCAAAAACATTCGGGATATACATCACCCCGCTACTGTCAACACCAATATCATGCGAAACAGTGTCTTTACATCCGAATGAACTGATGGCATATAAAGTTACCCGATAGGGACCATCTCCGGTATAAAGATGTGTCGGGTCAGCTACGATTGACGAGTCTCCATCACCGAATAGCCAAATATAATTATTGGCATTTGAAGACAAATTATTAAATACTACAGGATCGTTGAATTTATTAGCAGTCAA
>CAYVGM010000377.1:0-1958 GCA_964451125.1 uncultured Chitinophagales bacterium | reverse complement strand
CCAGAAATATCATTGATCAGATCAGCACCAGTACTTACAGCCTCCGTTGCTACTTTTGGTCTGAATGTGTCTACAGAGATAATTGCCTTTGGAAAATGTTTCCTGATTGCCTGAATGGCAGGTATTACTCTCTTTAATTCTTCTTCTTCCGAAACAGCGGTCGCCTGGGAGCGGGTAGAGTAGCCACCTATGTCAAGTATGTCAGCACCCTCTTGTATCATCTTATTGCATTGCTGTAACAATGCTTCTTCAGTAGCATATTTCCCTCCATCATAAAAAGAATCAGGAGTGACGTTTACTATGCCCATTATTGCAGGTGCAGATAAATCCAGTTCTTTATTTGTGAATTTAATTTTCACTTTAATAATTGTTATAAAAGATTAAATTTGTTTTAAAGATTTCATATGAGTAAAACTTCGCAGCAATTTGATTCTGTTATTAAGCAATGTAAAGATATATTTGTTAAGAAGATGCTTGATTATGGCAGTGCATGGAGAGTAATGCGTACCCCCAGTATTGTTGACCAGATATTCATTAAAACACAACGTATTCGTACTATTGACGATAAAGGGACACAAAAAATAAAAGAAGACATCGGTTCGGATTACATAGGTATTGTTAACTATTCGATCATTGGATTAATTCAGCTTGAACTGCAAAACGATACCCGTTTGGATATTTCTGTAGAAGAAGCAGGCAAGCTATTTGATAAGATAGCTGCTCAGGCAAAAGGATTGATGGAGAATAAAAATCACGATTATGGCGAAGCTTGGAGAGATATTCGAATAGGCTCGTTTGCCGATTTGATTTTAATGAAGCTTCTCCGCGTTAGGCAGATAGAAGACCATAAAGGAAAAACCCTTATATCCGAAGGCATAGATGCTAATTATTTAGATACGATCAACTACGCTGTTTTTGCCTTAATCAAACTTTCAGAAAAAGAAAATCAAACTGTAGCATAATTATGAAAATACTTACACAGGTATGTAGAATATTAGTGGGAGCATTATTTATTTTTTCCGGTTGGATAAAAGCAAATGACCCTTTAGGCTTTTCATACAAACTCGATGAATATTTTGAAGTGTTCGGAACGGAATTCATGATCCCATTTTCTTTATTTCTTTCAATTGTGATTTGTATTTATGAAATGGTGGTAGGTTTTATGTTGTTGATTGGTGCTAAAACCAAATTGACCATCTGGGCGCTTTTATTGATGATGGTGTATTTTACCTTCCTTACATTTTATTCTGCTTATTTTTATAAAGTAAAAGAATGTGGTTGCTTTGGTGATTTTTTACATTTAACGGCCTGGCAGTCTTTTTACAAAGACGTTGTCTTAATGGTGCTTATCATTATTTTATTCATAGGTCAAAAACACATTCGTCCATTATTTGGAAAAGGGTTTGAAAAAATTTTATTGATAATAGCTGTAATTCTTTCTACAGCATTCCCGTTATATACTTATAATTATTTACCAGTTAAAGATTTTCGGCCCTATGCTATTGGCAAAAATATTCAGGAAGGGATGATCTTGCCTCCCGGAGCAAAAAAAGATAGCATTACGATGGTTTTTATTTATGAAAAAGACGGTAAGGAAATAGAAATGTCTTACGAGGATGTAATGAAAGGCAAAGCAGACGCAAGCTATAAATATATAGACAGGAAAGACAAGGTGATTGTAGAGGGAGATAAACCTGCTATTCATGATTTCAGCATTACAACATCAGATGGGGCCAATTATACCGAACAAATTCTGAACTACGAGGGCTACTATTTTTTTATTGTATGTTATGATTTGAATAAATCTAACAAAGATGTATTCGGCAAGCTTAATGACTTTGCCAGACTTTGTAAGGCAGATAATGTTCCCATTATATGTTTGACCTCCTCGGGAGATAAAATAGAATCTTTTAAAAAAGAAACGAATGCAGAGTTTAACTTTTATCTAACGGATGGAA
>CAYVGM010000376.1:0-1980 GCA_964451125.1 uncultured Chitinophagales bacterium | reverse complement strand
TACCTCCCCCTGCCCCCTCCTAAAAAAAAGGAGGGGGAATTAAAGGGGGTGGTTTCTGATAAAAAATCAAATTCAATGGTAAATAAGGATTGCAAGAATAATGTGGTTAATTTTATCTAAGAAGCTCAAGAATTAGATATAGTTTACCTCCCCCTGCCCCCTCCTAAAAAAAAGGAGGGGGAATTAAAGGGGGTGGTTTATTCACACCCAAAATAAATACTAAATTTAATATATGTATAAAGCTTTTGTTGTTTTAAAGCTAAATTAGCCCTTTGTCGGTAAGTATCTTTCTGTTTCCACTTTTTGTTTATTTAACGAATAGGTTAATAACTCGTGATTTCACATCAAGTTAAACTGATTTTATTTTATTTATTCTACATTTGAAAATAAGCTTAAATAAGCTTGTTTTTATATAAAATTGTCAAAAGATATAGTACATGAAATCAAAAGTAGTTTTAGCATACAGCGGAGGTTTAGATACTTCTTACTGTGCCAAATATTTATCAGCAGAAAAAGGCCTGGATGTTTATGCGTTAACCGTAAACACCGGAGGTTTCTCAGAAGAAGAATTAAAAATAATAGAGCAGCGGGCTAAAGAACTCGGGGTTGTTTCATTCAGTGTCAAAAATGTAGTGAAAGACTATTACGACCGATGCCTGAAATACTTGCTGTTTGGAAACGTGTTAAAGAACAATACCTACCCGTTGTCCGTCTCGGCAGAGCGTGTTTTTCAGGCTATAGCCGTGGCAGAGTATGCCAAAGAAATAGGCGCGGAATACATTGCTCATGGCAGCACCGGAGCCGGCAACGACCAAGTGCGTTTTGACATGGTGTTTAATATCGTGATGCCCGAGGCTCAAATCATCACGCCCATCCGCGACAATCAATTTTCGAGAGAAGAAGAAATTGAATATCTGCATAAACATGGTTTTCATATCGATGCAAAAAAGGCAGCTTACTCCATCAATCAAGGCATCTGGGGCACGAGCGTAGGTGGCAAAGAAACGCTGACTTCCCGATATGCATTGCCCGAAGAAGCATATCCGTCTCCGCTGCAAAAACAAGGTGAGGAAGACATCGGAATAGAATTCAAAAATGGAGAGCCTGTAGCCTTAAATGGGATTAACTATACGCACCCAACGGCATTAATTTTGTATCTAAATAAACAGGCAGCTGCCTTTGCCATCGGCAGAGATATCCATGTAGGTGATACCATCATCGGGATAAAGGGCAGAGTGGGCTTTGAAGCCGCTGCACCTTTGATATTGATAAAAGCGCACCACCTGTTGGAAAAACATACACTGACCAAACAGCAATTATTTTGGAAAGACCAGCTCAGCAATGTATATGGCAGCAATCTGCACGAGGGCTTGTTTTATGAGCCACTGATGCGCGATTTAGAGGCTTTCTTACAAAACACGCAAGGTAGTGTGAGCGGTAAAGTTTTTATCAAACTTAAGCCGTACAGATTTGAACTGATTGGAATAGAATCGGATTTTGATTTGATGAACAATGCCTTTGGCGCTTATGGCGAGATGAACAAAGCCTGGACAGGTGAAGATGTAAAAGGCTTTGCCAAAATCTATTCCAATCAGATGATGATCTGGCAAAAAGTGAATGAGAAGAAATAAGTGTGCTAACGTGCATGAGCATTGGGACATTCTGCATGTTTAAATGATGCTACCCCTACGGGGGATTTTCGTATTAACGCTCCATAGGAGCAAAATCATAATAGCCCCGTAGGGGCGAAATCATAATAGCTCCATAGGAGCGAAATAATAATAGGAGCGAAATAATAATAGCTCCATAAGAGCGCAATCATAATAGCCCCATAGGGGCGAAATAATAATAGCGAAATAAAGATTGCATTATTAAATCCATTCAAACAAATAATTTTCATCATATATAATATCAAATTTTTGCAGCAGGTCAAGATATTCTGTTTTGAATGATATTTGCTGATGGTGTTGTTCTTGGTTG
>CAYVGM010000375.1:0-1981 GCA_964451125.1 uncultured Chitinophagales bacterium | reverse complement strand
ATGGCTAATGCCACAGTAATGATAAACAAGGTATAATACCACCTTCAAAGTTGAGGTATTTTCACCTCGTAGCTGCCTTTGTCTTTATTGGTATAGTTCATATCCCGAATCCATGGATTATAAATGCGCAGTAATTTGTAACTGATATTATTACTCTTTGCAAATTCCACCCAGTTTGTTTTGGAAGATACTGTTTGTGTAGTGTATTTAAATGGCGGGTATAAATCTTCTGGAGTAAGATAAAAGCCATAGTCTTTAGGATTTTCCATTATAATTTTCAAGGCTACTATACGTTGCACATAACGGCTGGTTTCAGAATTTAACAGTAAGTGGTAATATGCCGTTTCGCCTTGCAGAGCCTGCTGTTTGGAAATACCGGCAATTCCCATATTATATCCTCCGGCAGCTGCTGTCCATGAGCCTGTTTGTCCGTAAGCATATTTCAAGTATTTGCAGGCAGCACGTGTCGACTTTTCAATATCATATCGCTGGTCAATTTCATCATTAATCGTCAAACCATATTGTATGCCTGAGCTTTTCAGAAATTGCCAGTAACCGGCAGCTCCGGCAGATGACACTACATTATCCAAACCACTTTCTGCTAAAGCAAGATATTTAAAATCCTGCGGTATACCTTCTTCAGTCAGAATTTTCTCTATGGTGGGAAAAAAGCGATTGGCTCGTTTCATTAAAAAAATAGTAGCTGATTGCCAGTAAGCATTTACTGTTAATTCTCTGTCCAAGCGCTCACGAACTTCAGGATCATCAAGCGGTACAGCTTCTCCGGCAAAACTTACACTCTCCGGCAATTTAACGGCAAATGTAGTTTGCACCGGCATCGCTAAATTCTCGCCGCTTCCTTTCTTAATAAAAGAAAAATATTTATTGCCTACTCCGGCAGCATTGACAAACAAGCTAAATACCAGACAAGCACTTACACCCAGAATAAAATAAGTCAATTTGTTTTTCATAACGTTTCTTTTTTTTGTTTATAAACAGGCACGGTAGAACACGGTTCGCCAAACATCAGTGATTGTACATGCGGTATCAGTTTTTTGCTGATAGCCACGTATGCTCCACTTGGTATTTGTTTTGTCCCACAACCTTTAATAACGACCTTTTGACCAGCGTATTTTGTTGCATCTGTATTATTAATATTTTCTAACAACAAATCGCATTCCACATTTTCTTTTGTTCCAAAGTAGATTTTAGCAGTAACTGTTAAAAGATAGTAAGTGAGCAACATATATGCCCATTGGGGAATAATGGCATCTGTGGAGCAAAACAGGGCTACAGTCTTATTTGCATAGACCGACCAATCTGTTTTCTTCAATGTTTCCCGAAAATCTTTTTCTTTCAGCAGCAATCCCTGAAAAAGCATAGCTTTTATATCCAGCTCTATAATTTCGTCTGTTGGTAAAAAACTTTCCAAATCAATCGTAATTATACCGCTTTCTGCAACTTTATTTCTGATTTCCATATTTTTATTTCAGTTAATTATAAAAAAAGCGGAATTAATAAAATTCCGCTTTTATAGAATTTGTGCTTATAGTGTTAAAAGAATTTATAACGTAAATCTTCTACTTTTTTCTTTTTCATTATAGACTCCATAATGCTTTGGAAGTTTATACGACTGGCAAAACGCTGTGCAAACATTTGTTTGTATAAGTTAATGTCTTCTGTTTGTTGTGGCGCAGGCTCTTCGGCATTTACTTTTACGATAAATGCATTTTCATTACCCGCTACCGCTTTTGAAACCTGTCCAATATTTACACCAAAAGCTGTTCCAACCAAAGCTGGCTCTTGGCCTATTCCCGGTACAAATGCTGCATTAAAACGAAGCAGTGCTGTGTCATTCACTACGGCTCCTTCTACTTTTGCAACAATGGAAGATAAATCTGTTGCACCGGATGATGCCGCATTTAATTTTGCCACCAAATCTTTTCCTTTTTTCTCATTACGCACCAATGTGGTTACCTCA
>CAYVGM010000374.1:0-1996 GCA_964451125.1 uncultured Chitinophagales bacterium | reverse complement strand
CCGGAAATTGGAACAATACCAGCACATTTACTCCGGGCAGCAATAGCGTTACATTTGATGGTTCCGGCTCGCAAAGCATTACAAAGTCAGGCGGTGAAACGTTTAATATCCTTGCTATATCCGGATCAGCTATAAAAACATTGGGAAGTGCAATCACTGCTAATTCTAATCTTACCATTAATTCTACTTTAGATGTGAGTACATCTAATTATGCTATAACGGTTAAAGGAAATTTTGCTAATAATGGCACATTTACTTCTCGTGCAGGTACAATAACTTTTAGTGGAACTACTGCACAAACTGTAGGGGGGTCGGCAACTACTGATTTTTATAATATTTCGCAAAGCAATGCTGCAGGTGTTTCTCTAACCCAAAGCCAAAATCTATATGGAGTATTAACTATATCTGCCGGAACATTTACAACAACAGGCTATAATTTTACCCTAGTTTCAAATGCAAGTGGTACAGCAAGTATTGGGGCAATAACAGGAACTGGAAATTTTGCAGGCAATGCCATTGTACAACGTTATGCCGGAACAGGACCAACAGATTGGAGGTTTTTAGGTTCTCCCGTTGCCAGCGCCACTATTGCTGACTGGGCTGACGATTTTGCTACCAGTGGCTTTACAGGCTCTACTGATCCAACAAATCCATTTATTTCTATTTATGGGTATGATGAAACTCAGGCAGGTGACGCTAATGTGTATGGGTATGTAGCTGCAACAAATGTGACGAATGCCATTACAGTAGGAAAAGGATATTGGGTGTATTTGGGCCCGACTCCTGTAACATTTGAAGTGACCGGAACTCCTAATAAATTGGCTCAGTCACCAACAATAACGTATACTAACAGCGGCGATATTAATAACGATGGCTGGAACCTTGTTGCAAATCCTTATCCGTCTGCTATTGATTGGAATTCTGCGGGTTGGACAAAAACGAATGTTGATAATGCGGTATATGTATATAATTCCAATACAGGAAGCTATGCCAGCTATGTTGCAGGAATTGGAGTGAATGGAGGGTCCAATGTGATTCCTTCTTCACAATCGTTTTACGTAAAGGCTAACGCAGCATCGCCGGCATTGTCAATGACAGAAAATATAAAAACTGCTTCTGCAGGTACTTTTCTTAAAACAACACAGCCAGAAAATACCAGCCATTATCCTATGGCATTTAATGATTTTCCCATTCCTTATAATTCTAATGCAGCAGCTAACAGCATGCGTTTAACAACAACAGGTAATGGATTCAGCGATGAAATGTATATTTCTTTTAGAAAAGAAGCAACGAATAATTTTGATAACAACTATGATGCATGGAAATTAGTTGGTAATAATCCGGATATGCCGAATATCTCTTCGGTAATAAATAATAATACTGATTTATCAATTAATAGTATGGGGGAATTAACATCTGATATATCTGTGCAAATAAGAGTGACTGTTCCTAAAACAGGCACGTATTCCATTACAAGAGATAGTTTATTGAAGATGCCTGCTACATCTTGTGTTTTTCTTGAAGACTTATTGACTAATACAATGGTTGATCTGCGTTCTAATGTTTCTTATTCATTTTCAATTTCTGATACTACTACTGCACCTCGTTTTATACTTCATATTAAAGCACCTATTACGAAAGAAAGTATCTATGCTTCTTGTATGTATAAAAATGATGGTGTTGTAATAGCAAAAGGTACCGGTTCAGGGCCATGGGATTATACATGGCAGAATATAAATGGTGACATATTAAGGAAAACCAATAATTCTATTCAAGCAGATACGTTAAAGAATCTTTATTCCGGAATTTATACTGTAAATATATCTGGCAGTATGTGTGGAGTAGTAAAAGATACTATAGAGATCAAATCAACTTCTTTGCTATCAGCATCTATAAATGCAACGAATATATATTGTTATGGAAAGAAAGACGGAACCATTGATGTTTCAACAGCCGGGGCTGTTAGTCCTGTTACATATGCATGGAATAATGGAGA
>CAYVGM010000373.1:0-2002 GCA_964451125.1 uncultured Chitinophagales bacterium | reverse complement strand
CTGTTTTATTGTTGTCAAACTGGTAATGAGCAAATACATTTATGGGATAAATAAGGAATGCACAACACATGGAGATAATTGCAAATATCGGTGTTATTATTCGTGTTGCCTTTTTACTCCAGAAAGCAGTATCATATTGCGAAAGTAAAATTAAGGCAACGATGAGTAAGGCAATATTTTTTATTAAACCTGCCAGTGGCGACATTTTTAATGCTTGTCCAAAACAGCCGCAATCTCCTTTATTACCATAAACTATTAAAAAATAAATCAGATAAACAGAGAAAAATAGCAAGATAGCGATAGCTAATGGCGTACTGAATTTTTTTACAGCGATATTCAGCACTAATAAAATTCCGATAAAAAATTCTAATCCAATCAGGAAGCGGGCAAAATATGGCGCAGTTTTCCATCCTGCTACACCAAGCTCGACAAACTGATATTCAAATAACTCCATACTCAATAATTTCGTAACCCCGGACACGATAAAAATAAAGCCAAGTGATACACTTAACAGAATAAGTAGCAGTGTTTTAAAATTTATTGACATAGTATTTCCAAAGGTAAATAAAAATCAAAAGTATCTTTTAACAGTTCAAGGATTAATTTTTGATGCATTGTTCACATAAAAATTACATGCGTTTTAGTGTGATTCCCGTAATTTTGCAAAAAAAAGAGTTTATGGAAATCGCACAATTCAGCAACCTCAACGAAGAAGAAAAAGAACTGATGATACATGTTCCTGCATTAGTTACTATATTATTGGCTGGTATTGATAATGAAATTGATATGACAGAAGAGGAGCAGGCTAACCGCCTCGTACATATTCGTGCCACTACTGGCGACCCTATTTTATTCGACTTCTTCAAAAAAATAGAAAAAGATTTCAATGAGCAGCTGGCATTGATGAATACTAAGTTTATGAATCTGGAAAAAGAAGTCAGATTTCAAAAAATTACTGATGAATTGACGAAACTGAATGATATACTTCCAAAATTAGATCCGCTTTTTGCACGTGCTTTCCTAAAATCAATGCGGACATTTGCCGGCAGTGTTGCTGAGTCATCAGGAGGAATTTTTGGTTTTCTTTCTGTATCTTTCGATGAAAAACAACTCATCGGGTTGGAAATGATAACTTACGAGCCATAATGGATACACCAATTACCGTTAATAGAAAGAATATACCGCCGCAATTACAAAAATTGGCTAAATGGGTAAAACTCATGGATAGCCAGTGGCGCATACCTGGTACAAATATTACTTTTGGAGTAGATCCCGTATTGGATTTAATTCCGGGTTTGGGTACACTCATTGACTATGGTATTTCAGCCTATCTCATGTTTGCTTTATGGAGAAACGGAAGTAGCAGTAAACTCTTGCTCAAGATGTTTACCAATATTACTATCGATGGCATAGTAGGAGCAATTCCTGTTTTGGGAAATATCTTCGATGTATTTTATAAAGCCAACCGCAAAAATTTAATGTTAGCCATCGAGCATTACGAAGAAGGCAAACATAGCGGAAGTGCGCTGCCATATCTAATTCCGGTTTTAATCGTGTTGGCTTTGGTATTCATCGGTTTGGCATTCTGCTCCTATTTTGCCCTGAAATTTATTTTTGGCTTTCTCAGCAGTATGAACTTAAGCTGAGTATTAAAAACGAATTAATGCTTAACTACTTTTTTGTAATAAGCATTATTTTCAGTATTCATTTTCAGAATATATACGGCTGCAGGCAGATTTTCCATATCTACAGGTGTTGTAAATGTATGGTCGATAGTCGTATGACGAACAATTTTCCCGGCAATATCATACAAGGTATAAGATGTTACGATAGCTTTTCCTGAAGATTGAATAATATAATTTGCATGCTGTGCATTATAATAAAGCTGAGGTTCTGTATAGGTATCGGCACAATCTGCTACAACAACTTGTGAATAGCTAAATGAATTATCATTGTCAATTACTTTTAAACGGTAATAAACTTTGTCAGAAGCCGAATTATC
>CAYVGM010000372.1:0-2008 GCA_964451125.1 uncultured Chitinophagales bacterium | reverse complement strand
TACCACATAAATATCATATCCCTTGTTTTTATTGTCGCGCTGGAAGCCTTTTAAAACCTGTGAAATACTTCCTTTCGTCGTCTGCAGCGATTTAGGTACTGAAATGCCGTAGCCATCATCCCACACTGAAACAATTAGCGGTACTTGCAAAACGCCGGCTGCATTGATGACTTCCCAAAAAATCCCTTCAGAAGTGGAGGCATCGCCTATGGTAGCAAAACAGATTTCGTTACCGTTTTTACTGAATCCGTTTTCTCCGATTTGATCTTGAAGTTCTCTGTATTTTTTTGAAGCCATAGCCAAACCCAATGCCCGCAACATTTGTGCGGCAGTTGGTGAGTTATCGGCAGCTGAATTTTTTTGATGGATTAAATCTTTCCATGAACCGTCAGGAAATAAATTTCGGGTGGCAAAGTGGTTATTCATTTGTCGCCCGCCTGAATGCGGATCATCTTCCAAAGAGGGATTGGCATAGAGTTGTCCAAAGAGCTGATCGACAGAAACGATACCTGTAGCCAGCGCAAAAGTTTGGTCGCGATAATATCCCGAACGGAAATCTCCGTTTTCAAAAACTTTAGCTAATGCAATCTGCGGCAGCTCTTTTCCATCACCGAAGATGCCGAATTTTGCCTTTCCGGTTAAAACTTCTTTTCTTCCGGTTAGACTGGTTTCACGGCTGATACAAGCAAGTGAATAATCTTGCAGTACTTCTTTTTTGAATTCGTCAAAAGATACGTTTCCCGTAACGCCCTTAGTCAGTAGTGAGTCAGAAAATGCTGTCATACTTATACAATATACATAAAAGTACGGTAAAAATGAGATATAACTTAATCAGCGGGAAATTTTATCCCACTTTAGCAGGTATATGTTATTAAATTCTATTGCTTAATAAATTTCCCCGAATACAAATCTTTGTTTTTTGAAAGCACTTTTACAAGATATAAGCCTTTTGCTAAATCAGGTAGAACATAATTGCTTTCAGCTTGCTCATTTTTGTAAATTAATTCTCCTGTGGCATTAAAAATTTCAAGTTGAGCTATTGCAAATGTTGTTGATGGTTGAATTATAACAGCATTTTGTTGGGAAGAATAATAAAAATTAAACTTTTGGAAGTTAGCTTTAATTGCAGTAACTGTGGACGTGTCTTTTACAAATAACACAGTATGAATGACAGAATCGCAAGATGAAGTAGTCAGTAAATTGCTTTGATATGTACCCGCTATGCTTGTTTGATTTCCATCAGGCAGGGTGAATGTTTCACCTTGTAAAATGGTGTCAAATTTGGTGATGTCATAAACCGGAGAAACTGACAGATATACTTTAACAACAGAATCGCAACCGGACACAGCGGCGTAATTGTGTTGATAGGTACCCTGTGTTGCAGCAGTGCCACCCCAAGGCAAATTATAACTTTCGCCTATACAAATCAATGAATTAAATTCGATATTGTAAACAGGATTTACTGTAAGATTAATTGCTAAAACAGAATCACATCCTTTGGAAGTTTGGTAGTTGTGTTGATAGGTGCCTGATGAATTAGCTGTTCCACCCCAAGGAAGTGTAAAATTTTCTCCTTGACAAATTTCAGCTGATTGCGTAAATTGATAAGATGGATTTTGTGTAAGATTGGTGATAATGACAGTATCAAGACCGCTTGAACTTGTAGCCACTACAGATTCGTAAACACCCGGAAGTGAAACGGCACGTCCATCCGGAAGTAGGTAGCTGTTGCCTTCACAAAATTGTGTAATGACCGTGTTTTTAACAAATGGGATTTGTCTTAATTTTACATTTACGGTGTCAATTTTTCCGTTAGTCAAGATGAGTGTTACATATTTAGTGATGTAGCCTGTTTTTTCAAATTTCAGAGTAGTAGAGCCTGCTTTAGCAGTTCCGGTTCTGTATTTTCCGGAAAAATCAGTAGTAGCGGTAATACTCGTGTCCACGATTGTCATAGTAGCAGCTATTATGGCGGCATTGGTATTCGTATCGGTTACAGTTCCTACTA
>CAYVGM010000371.1:0-2010 GCA_964451125.1 uncultured Chitinophagales bacterium | reverse complement strand
CCGGCTTTTTTGTTTAAGCCCGTTTGTTGGTTTGGTGAAGCCAAAATAGATGTCGGTTTGGATAAACTCAACCCGCAGCAATTAGTTAAAAATATTAAAACACCTGTTTTGTTTTTATACGGCGATTCAGAATGGCAGTTGCCATTAGCAGAAAGTGAAGCTCTGTTTGAAGCATGCGGTTCAGGCTATAAAATGAAACACGTTTTTACACATGGAGCTCACGAGGATTTCAGCATTAGGTATAAAAAGGAATTTGAACAATCACTAGACAGCTTTCTGGAAAAATATGCTATTGATTAAATAATTACTATGACCACATTATTTTTTCTATATGTAATATGCTTAATGTGTATTGCTTATGATTAATAAAGGTTTGCAGGAATAATTTATTTTCATAAATTTATACATCAAAAACTAAGTATGAAAAAACTGACCTTTATTGCAGTATTGCTGATGCTATAGCATGTTGCTATAGCACAAAACATAGGCATAAACTCCACCGGTGCTGCACCGAATAACAGTGCCATGTTAGATGTATCCAGTACACAGAAAGGATTTCTTTTACCCAGAATGACTGCGGTACAGCGCAATTCAATCGCATCACCTGCAAATGCGTTAATCGTTTATGATACGGATAGCAGTGCTTTGTTTATGTATAATTTTGCATTAACTAAATGGGAACGGATAACGCCGACCTACAATTTCAACAACTTTATTATGGGCAATAATGCCGGAGATATTTTAGTTTGGAATGGAGCGAACTGGATAGCAACGCCAACGTGCAATATCTTTACGTATCTCTACAAAGATAATGATGGAGATGGTTTTGGTGATGCATGCGAACCCTTACTGGCTTGTGGTACGACTTTTCCTTGTTATGTTTCTAATAAAACTGATTGCAATGATGATAATAATTCAATATTTCCGGGGAATACAGAGCTTTGCAATAATTTAGATGATAATTGCAACGGAAGTATTGATGAAACATTTCCCTTAAAAGGGACTCCATGTACAGTTGGGATAGGTGCTTGTGCGCGAACCGGTATATGGATCTGTAATGGCGCAGGAACTGGGCTTGTTTGCTCTGTTACTCCTGGATCACCTACAACTGAAGTATGCAATAATATTGACGATGATTGCGATGGACAAATTGATGAGACATTAACACGTAGCTGCTACTCGGGTAGTGCCGGTACAAATGGTGTTGGCCCTTGTCATGCCGGCACACAGACATGTACAGCAGGAAGTTGGGGTGCTTGTGTGGGTGAAGTAATACCTACATCAGAAACCTGTAATGGTGTGGACGATAATTGCAACGGAACCATTGACGAAACATGGCCACTGAAAGGAACAGCATGCACCGTAGGTGTTGGTGCCTGTGCTAGAACAGGAATATGGGTTTGTAATGGTGCTGGTACCGGATTGGTTTGTTCTGCTTCGCCCGGATCTCCTACTGCAGAAATCTGCAATGGGATTGATGATAATTGCAATGGACTAGTTGATGAGAGCCTTACCAGATCTTGTTATTCAGGGCCTTCAGGTACTGCCGGAGTGGGTAAATGCAGAGCAGGCACCCAAACTTGTGCTTCAGGAGCTTGGGGCTTATGTATTGGAGAAGTGCTACCTTCTCCGGAAATTATTGGTAATGGAATTGATGATAATTGTGATGGAATAGTCCAATAGCGTCTATTTAAACAGCCACTTAGTAGTGAGTGGTTTAGCAGCTTTATTAAAATAATTCATTCACTTTCAAGAATCCCATCTTGACTCGACTTTCTTTTTAAAGTGATGAGATTGTGTAAAACCAATTCTCTTACTATTGTTCTTGTCTTGTTAAAATTGCTTAAGCAATAGTTGTCTTACTGCCACTTACCGAATCCATAAAATCTTTCTTTTTACGTTTGGATATTTCGAGTTTAGCCCCATCACTCATCACACAAATATTATCAGCATGGTCTATTTCTTTCATGTGTAATAAATTTATCAAATGCGATTGATGAATGCGCATAA
>CAYVGM010000370.1:0-2022 GCA_964451125.1 uncultured Chitinophagales bacterium | reverse complement strand
GTGATGCCTTTGGGAAATTCTGCCAATATAGCTAGCCCATATTATAAAAACTTATTGGAAAAATGGCTGAATGGAGAAAGCATCCCCATGAGCTGGACTCGGGAAAAAGTAAACGAATACAAAAAACATACCCTAAAACTAAAAAAATAACATACAACCTTTTTATTAAAATCGAACTTGTCAGGCATCAATCTAAAAACCGGCAATAAATGACAAAATTCTAACCATTTCCAGTTAGTTTTTATGGTGTAAATTTCAGATGTTAACAATTATGCAATTCTATTCGTTATAGATAAGTTTAATTTGAATTAGCTTTGTAGGTTGTTTAATTAAAGCTCATTTTATGTTCAGATTAAAAGTCATTTGCCTTCTCGTCTTTTTTGCTCTGTTTACACAAATTCTAAGTGCACAAACTGAAGATGACAGCACCAAACTAAAAAACAAAAAAGAACTTCCTCAAGTTGTAGTACGTAAATCAAATAAAGAATATACTGTTCAAGGTACAATTACTGATAAAAAATCAGGCGAAGCATTGATTGGTGTAAATATCTTTGTTGAAACGGATAAACTGCGTGGAACTGTTACCGATTTCGATGGTAAATATGAAATAAAAGCCAATGAAGGCGAAGTACTGGTTTTTACTTATGTGGGTTATGAAGACCAGCGACTTGCCGTTACTAAAAGTCAGATTTATGACTTTAAAATGGGGGAAGCTGAAACGACTTTGGATGTTGTTGTTATTTCCGGTAGTCGTAAAAAAGAAAAACTATTAGACGCACCGGCTTCAATTGCAACAGTTGATGCTGCTGCCATTCAAAATAAAGCAAGTACCGGAATTAGCGATATTATCAAAAATGTATCGGGTGTACAGGTGCAAAGAACCGGAGTGCAAGGCGGACAGCCATCCGTACGCGGTTTCAATGGCTATTTTACCAGCGATGTCATGTCATTGACTGATTACCGTGTTGCCAAATTACCCAATACCGGGTTAAATATGTATTCAATGCTAACGACTACTGATGAAGACATCGAACGTATTGAAGTACTCAAAGGGCCTGCTGCTGCATTATATGGTCCAAATGCCAATAATGGGGTAATTCACATTTTCACTAAATCTCCCATTGACAAACAAGAAACTCGGTTTTATACGGCTATCGGTTTTCGTGTTAGAATAAAAGATACGTTAAACACAATCAATCGAGATAATCCAAAATTTGATTATGAAAAATTAAAAGATCGTACTTTGTTTACGCTAGGATTTTATCATGCAGATACAATTGCCAACAAAAACCCGAATGTAAAACTGGGCTACCGAATTTCATCAAAATTCTTTACCGGACATGACTGGCGTTACAGCGATTTGGGCGATCCGTCACAGGTGGTACATTTTATGGCATCATCTGATAGTGTTTATTATTATCGTCCGGATGGTACGATTGACCCAAAAAACCGTGGAAAGGCAATAAATAATGAAAGAGATGAACGCATATTAAACGGACAAATTGATTCTCGTTTTGATATCCGTATAAAAGAAGACATCAATCTTGTCATGGCAGGAGGTGTTAATGTCAGCAATGGACTAATTACCAGTCCTGTAGGTGCGTGGCAAAATAAAGGCTGGACATACAGTTGGGTACAAGCCCGCTTTCAGTGGAAAGATTTATTTGCTCAGGTTTATATGAACAGCAATAATTCAAGAAACACCTATGTGGTGCCTGTTGGCGGAAGATATATCGACTTGTCTAAAATGTATTCATTTCAAGTACAACATGCTGCTTCATTGCTGAAAAAACGAATCAATCTGATTTATGGTTTCGACGGATTTTGGACGCGTCCGGATACAAAAGGCACCTTAAACGGAAAATATGAAGATAAAGATAATATTGATGAATATGGCATTTATCTACAAGGAGATTTCAAATTACATCCTCGTTTTTCTGTAATTGCCGCTTCTCGTTTAGATTATAACAATGCCGCAAAAAAGCTCATGGTATCGCCTAAAGTAGGAATCATGTACAAACC
>CAYVGM010000369.1:0-2028 GCA_964451125.1 uncultured Chitinophagales bacterium | reverse complement strand
AACAGAATGGTACAAATTTAAGAACAACTATCCGCTCTATCGAAAATCTGATAAAAGTAGATGCCGTAAAACAAAAATATGCAACATTGGTTTCTCAATCGTTTTATGTACCCACTTTTATAGTAAACGAAGTTTTAAGCTCGGCTAAATCCAGAAAAGCAAGTATTGTAAATGTACCTTATTCTACCTTAAAAGATGATAATTATAAGGTTACAGATGCTGAGATATCAGCGTATATCGATAATCATAAAGCAAAATTCCAAATGGATGCTTCATGTGTGATGGATGTGGTGAAATTTGATATTTTACCTTCTGCAGCCGATTCAGCTGATGCATATAAAACCATTTCCCAAAGAAGAACAGAATTTCTTGCAGCAGCACCTAAAGATTCTGCATTTATTGCTCGTTATTCTGAACAGGGAGCAAATGTTGACTATTACACAGAAGATGAAGTACGTCGTTCATCTCGTAATGCCGACACCCTTTTCAATCTGCCTGTTGGCACATTGACCAATATTTACACTCAAGGCAGCTATTATATGTTTACCAAAATTATAGACAGAAGAATAGCTCCGGATACAGTAAGAGCAGCACATATATTATTGTCATTAGGTAAAACAGATGCCGAAAATGAAGCTGCATATAAAAAAGCAGACAGCTTAATTCAGCAAGTGGCTAGTGGGAAAATTAATTTTGGTCAAGCAGCAGCAGATAATTCACTTGATGAAGGTTCAAAAAAGAAAGGTGGAGATTTAGGTTATTTTTCCAGAGGACAAATGGTGAAACCATTTAATGATAAAGTTTTCTTTGAAATGAGACCGGGTCAAATTGCAAAAGTAGAATCTCAATTCGGTTTGCATATCATCTTGTTAATTGATGCAAAAGCACCAAAACTGATGACGAAATTTGCAGATTTTGCAACAGAAATAGCTCCAAGTGATGCAACGATTACCGATATAGAATCTACGGCGCAAACTTTCTACAGCAAAAACAGAACTGCAAAAGATTTTGATAAAAATGCAAAAACAGAGAACCTGATTAAAGACGTTGTAGTAACAAAAAGTACTTATGAAGTTCCGCAATTAGGCTCGGCTCGAAAACTGGTTCAATGGGCTTTCGACCAAAAGAAAACAGATGAAGTTGGGTTCACAGATTATGCTGATAAATATGTAGTTTCCAAATTGACACGTATCATCCCGCAAGGATTAGCAAAACCTGCGGACGTGAAAGATGAGGTAACCACATTGGTGCGTAATGAGAAAAAAGGAAAAGATTTGGTGGCAAAACTAAATGCGGCATCATCAGGTGCAGCTGATTTATCTTCCATTGCCGCAAAAGTAGAAGGAGCCGTAGTGAATGACACTGCACTGCTTCGTTTTAATGCAGCTTTTGTACCGGGAATTGGACAAGAGCCAGCTTTGGTTGGAACAGCTTTTGGTGTAAATATCGGGCAGGTTTCCAAAGCAGTAGCGGGTAATGAAAATGCGTTTGTTGTAAAAGTAAATGCTGAAGAGCCTGCGCCACAACAAACAGAAGACATTAATTTATACAAACAGATGTTTGCACAGCGTTTTGCCAGTCGTATAAACTTCCAAAGCATTATGGAGTCTATAATGAAAAAGAAAAAAGTAGAAGATTTGCGATATAAATTCTTTTAGTAGAAAAAGATAAATTCTCGAAAAGCGGAATTTCATAATTCCGCTTTTTTTTATAATATTAACGAGATAATAAAAATGGAAATCAGAAATAAAGTTGCAGAAAGCGGAATAATTACAATCGATTTGGAAAGTTTTTTTCCTAACGAAAAAATTATTGAACTGGATATAAAAGCTATGCTTTTTCAGGGATTGCTACTTAAGGAAAAAGATTTTCGGGAAACATTGAAAAAAACAGATTGGTCGGTTTATACAAATAAGACTGTAGCCTTGTTGTGCTCCACAGATGCCATTATTCCCCAATGGGCTTATATGTTACTCACTTACTATCTTTTAACAGTTACTGCTAAAATCTACTTTGGAACAAAAGAAA
>CAYVGM010000368.1:0-2036 GCA_964451125.1 uncultured Chitinophagales bacterium | reverse complement strand
CCGCCTTTAATCTCATTTTTTGAGACCATAAAAGATAAAAATAAACGCATCCTGATTCCGGGATGTGGCAGTGCTTATGAAGTTGAGTATCTGATGCAAAATGGGTTTACACAGGTAACGGTGGTCGATATATCGCCGAAATTAATTATCCAACTCTTGGATAGATATCAAGCGTATATCGGTAATGGGCTCACTATTATATGTGCTGACTTTTTCGATTTAAACGGTATTTATGACTATATCATCGAACAAACATTTTTCTGTGCATTACAACCAGACTTACGTGTAAAATATCGTGAAAAAATGTATGCTTTGCTTCGCGAAAATGGCATTTTAGCCGGTTTGTTGTTTGGTGTAGATTTTCCGCAAGGTCCACCTTTTGGCGGAAGCAAGCAAGAATATTCAGACTTGTTTTCTTCAAAATTTCAGGAATTCAAAATTGAAGAATGTAAAACGTCGGTAAAGCCCCGCATGGGAACAGAATTGTTTTTTACGGCACTAAAAGATGAAATTTCATTTATATAAAATAATTATTAACACATAAAATTCAAACAATGCTATCTTTCTTAAAAAAATTAATGAACTCAGAATCTATGGACTTAAAACAATTACTTGACGACGGCGCAGTAGTAATAGATGTGCGCACATCCGAAGAATTCAGAGGCGGTCACGTAAAAAATTCGATAAATATTCCGGTAAATGTAATCGGCAATAAGGCAGAATCACTAAAAAAACATAAGCACATTATTTTGTGTTGTGCCAGTGGAGGCAGAAGCGGTGCGGCTACCTCCATGCTGAAAGGCAAAGGGTTTACAAATGTTTATAATGGTGGCAGCTGGTTAAATGTAAAGCGTTATGTTCACTGATACATTTTCAAACATACGTTACGGCTGGAACTTGATGCGTGTTTTGCGTCTGGTGCTTGCCGTTATTATCATTGTGCAAGCCATTACTATGCATGATATTCCAGTAGGAATTTTAGGGGTGATGTTCTTTTTTATGGCTATATTTAATATCGGATGTTGTGGAACGCAATGCTACAGCGGTACAAATGAACAAAAAACCAGTAAAATTGAAGACACAACTTACGAAGAAATAAAATAATTCATTATGTCAAAATCATTTCAAGAAGCAATAAAAAGCGATAAACCGGTTTTAGTCGATTTTTCTGCCGAGTGGTGCGGACCTTGTAAGATGCTGGGACCAATACTAAAGGAAGTAAAACATGAAATGGGAGAAAAAATAACCATTTTAAAAATTGATGTAGACCGTAATCCTGCAATTTCTCAACAACTGCGCATACAAAGTGTGCCGACTATGATACTTTATAAAAATGGAAAATCATTGTGCCGACAAAGTGGTGTGCTGGATAAAAAGAGTTTAATCTCAATCATTCAACAATATTCATAACCAATTTAAAACATTAATTATGGTAAAAAACATGGGAAAACTCGACAAAACATTGCGTATAGCTGTAGCAGCTATTATAGCAATACTCTATTTTACGCATGTCATCAATGGAACTTTAGCAATTGTTCTGGGAATTTTTGCTATCATCTTTCTCCTGACAAGCTTAGTAGGCAGTTGCCCGCTGTATATTCCGCTTAAAATAAATACAAACAAGGAAGAAAATCAGTAAAACTACTTTTTAAGTTGTTTTTTTATCTGTCTGATTTGACAGAATACTTTATTTTTGCCTCGATTAAAATTAAAAAATAATGATACGAGAATTAGAACCATTAGCATTTTTAGAAGCCTATAATGCAGAAAAAGATAATGCTGTTATTGTTGATGTGCGTACTCCGGCTGAAATTGCTGAAGAAAACATAGACGGACATATAGCCATTAATTTTCAGTCTCCGGATTTTCCGACTAAAGTACTGGAATTGCCAATAGACAAGACCTTATTTATTTATTGCAGAAGCGGCAACCGCAGTGGACAAGCATGCCGATATTTAGAAATGAAAGGCTACGAGAATTTAGTCAACCTCAAAGGCGGCATGTTAGCCTGGATGCAAACCGATTTTGAAGATTGA
>CAYVGM010000367.1:0-2043 GCA_964451125.1 uncultured Chitinophagales bacterium | reverse complement strand
CTAAAGAAGTGAATTCAAATGTGGGTAATATAAGGATAGATGAGCTACATCAGAGTGGTACTTATATCATTAAACTCTCAGCAGTAAAAAACAAGGAAGAGCATATTTACATGGGTGAAGTGCAGGTATTAAAATAAGCACCTAATCCAAATATCCCTGATAATATTCGTCGACATATTCTTTAAGGCAAACTTTCCAGTCGCGCATCACGTTGAGCTTGCGCAGGTTGAGTTTCATATTGATTAAGCGTTCGCTCGGCGGTCGTTGAGAAAAATATTCTTTTGCCCAAAAATCAGAATCAACGGCAGTAATTTTTATTTCATTTTCTTTACCCAATAAACGCACTAATTCGGTGGCCACTTCTAATCGTCCGGTTGTGCCGCCACAAACCATATTATACAAACCCCATACTTCATGTTGCAATAATACTTTTACGTTTCTGGCAAAATCATAAGTCAAAGTAGGTGTGCCTAATTTATCATTTACAATAAATAATTCTTTCTTGCCGTCTTTCAATTGCTGCATCAGCTTTTGTATAAATTTCTTGTCTTTTTTTGGACCTGCGCCCATCATCCAGCCTGCACGACAAATCAGATGTTGCGTTTTATTTTGTTGTACAAATACCTCGCCCGCCCATTTACTGCGTGCATAGTGTCCCAGTGGGTTCGGAATATCCCAATCATCAAAAGTGTCTTTACTCCCGTCAAAAATTCCGGCAGTTGAAATATAAAGCATCGGGATATTGAGTGTGTTGGCAATATGCACCGCATTTTCTACCGAAGTAGTGTTGGTTAAATAGGCATCTTCGATATTGGTATCACAATATTCCAGGGAAGTATGTGCACCAAGATGAAATAAATAATCCGGTTTGAAATCGAAAACATCTTTTTTATAAGCTTTAAAATCCCTGAAGTCAAGAAAAGACAACCAGGTATCATTGACATCTTTATCCGTGCATTTCAGCTCATAATCATCTTTGAAGATCTTGTAAAATGCTTCTCCCAACATGCCACCGCATCCTGCTATATAAATTTTCTTTTTCATTCAGACCAAACTTTTTAGAACTCCCAAATATACGGGTTTGTTTGCTTCTATCGAAAATTTATCCAAAACGGTTTGACGGGCATTTTGCCCAAGCCGTTTTCGTTCTTCGGGATGGTCAATCAAATAGCGCAGTTTTTCCAGCCATTCTTCATTTGTTTTTACTAAATATCCATCCAGATTATCTGTCATTACTCTGTTGATGGCCGCACCAACATTAGTTGCCACCACGGGCAATGCAAAAGTCATATAAGTCAGTGCCTTTAGCCCACTTTTGCCCATTACCCACGCATCTGTTGGAAGTGGATACACACCGATGTCCATACCTTGCAGTTGTTTGGCTTCATCTTGTTTATTCCAGTCCAGATATTCAAAATCCACACCATCCATATGGAAGTTGAAGTTGCCGATAACCCGCAATTTGAAAGTACGCTCTTTTGCTAATTGCTGAAATACATCTGTCAATAAATATAAATAGGGAACGGTAGAATGTGTGCCTGTCCAGCCAATCACGACGGGTTTGTCATTTGTGTAAGTATTCACCGGAAACATACGCACGGTATCGAGTGTAGATGAAATATCCGTGCAATGTGTGCAATATTGTAAAGCAAAATCATTCAAATCAGGAGTACAAGTAATCACGTGGTCTGCATATTTCATCATGGCAATCGATTTGTCTTTTCCTTTCAGCATATAAATCAATTGGTTCATGGCAGAACCTTCCGATTTATAAATCATGTCATCAATATCATACACTATTTTTTTTGAAAGTTTACGCACGAGCCACTCGAATAACGGTGGACCAAGAGGAGTAACCCAAAGATGCACATATACAATATCATATTTGCACAGGCGAAATAAATCGAAGAGACGACGTGTATAACCCCGCAATGTTCCCGTGATTTTTTGAATGATAAAGCCTGGTTTATAGATTACGTCCCAAAGATTATCATCTACAAAAGAGCTGGTAACCGGATGAAAACCATGCTCATCAAAATAATC
>CAYVGM010000366.1:0-2045 GCA_964451125.1 uncultured Chitinophagales bacterium | reverse complement strand
AAAGCGGTATTGGAAAAAGGAAAACGCAACGTGGAAATTTTGAAACAACCGCAATATTCTCCGGTAACCGTAGAAAAACAAATTGCTATTATCTATTTAGGTACAAAAGGTTTGTTGAAAAATGTGGGTATTGACAAAATTCGCCGATTTGAAGATGATTTCTTGACAGCTTTGGAAGCCAAACATCCGGAAGTATTAGCGGAATTTAAAAAAGGCGGCTTAAGTGATGAGTCTACGGCAAAAGTAGAAGCACTGGCTAAAGATATGGAGAGTGCATACGCATAGGAAATTGTAAGTTTTGAATTATAAATTTTGAATAGCATCAGTTTGTAGTTTAAAATCTAAAATCTAAAATTTCAAAAGTGGCAAATTTAAAAGAAGTACGATTACGAATAGCATCTGTAAAATCAACAATACAGATTACTAAAGCCATGAAAATGGTATCTGCGGCTAAACTAAAAAGAGCAACAGACCGTATCGTACAAATTCGCCCATACTCTAACCAATTGAATGGCATTTTGCAAAATATTGCCTCTAATCTCGGCGATCAGATGAATTCATCCTATGCGCAAGTAAGACCAATTCAAAAAGTATTAATTGTTGTTATCACTTCTGATAAAGGTCTTTGTGGCGGGTTTAATTCCAACTCTGTAAAGGCAGTAAAGGCATTGCTGAATGAAAAATATTCAGATTTGGCAGCCGCAAACAAAGTAGATATTCTGACAGTTGGCAAGAAAGGATATGATGCTTTTAAAGCAGGAAAGAGTCGGGTAAATAATGACTACATCGGTTTGTTTCATAATTTGAATTTTGAAGATACTTCTAAAGCAGCTGAATATATCATGTATGCTTTTGACCAAAAAGAATACGATGTGGTGGAAGTTGTTTATGGTCAATTTAAAAATGCAGGAACTCAAATTACAACAACAGAGCAGTATCTGCCAATCAAGACAACTAAAGCAGCAAAAGGAAGCGGCGTAACAAAAGCAGATTATATTTTTGAGCCTTCTCAGGAAAAAATATTGACAGATTTAGTACCAAAAATCTTGAAGACACAGTTTTTCAGATATTTGTTGGATTCAAATGCTTCAGAACATGGAGCACGAATGACAGCCATGGATAAAGCAACTGAAAATGCAAACGAGTTATTGCGTGCTTTAAATATTACCTACAACCGCGCACGTCAAGCTGCCATTACTACAGAATTGACAGAGATAGTTTCAGGTGCGGCTGCTTTGAGCAACGGCTAAGATTTTTATCTGTTTTTAGTTGGTTGAAATCAGCTAACAAACTTTACTATTTATCAGCATTTATTTTAAAAATTTCATTTGGGTCGCGTTTCTAAATCTGAGAAATTTGAATTACTCAAAACCCATCCTTTAGTGATGGATAAAGACCCGTCTGCTAAAGGAAAGTGGCAAACGGATTTCTTTAAAAACAATCATCCGATAATTGTTGAATTAGCCTGCGGCAAAGGGGAGTATACCTTAGGTATGGCGAAATTATTTCCGGAAAAGAATTTCATCGGAATGGATATTAAGGGTAACAGGATTTGGAGCTCTGTCAGGCTGGCGCAATTAGATGAACTTGCCAATGTGGGCTATATCCGCGATCAGATTGATAAACTGGAAGATTATTTTTTGCCTGGTGAAATTGATGAAATCTGGATTACATTTTCTGACCCGTTTCCCAAGAAACGAGATGCTAAACGTCGATTAACTTCCAACAGATTCTTGCCCATCTATAAAAAGTTATTAAAGACCGGAGGGAAAATTCATTTAAAAACAGACAGTGATATTTTGTATGAATTTACAAAAGAAGTATTAGCAACCACTCCATGTATAATACTAAAAGACTATAGCGATGTATATGCTATGAATAAGCAGGAAGAGCTATTTGGCATACAAACCTACTATGAAAAAATGCACATATCAGACGGCAAGACAATAAAATATTTATGCTTCAGCCTGGTTGATTAATCAACTTTCCGACCGATATATAAGAAGACGTTTCCCCAAAAATCAAATTTCTTACTCATCTTAACA
>CAYVGM010000365.1:0-2058 GCA_964451125.1 uncultured Chitinophagales bacterium | reverse complement strand
CAGCATTAGTATCTTTAGGTGCTGCTTTTGTGCAATATCTCAAGTATAAAAAAGATTCGCAAACCAAATTATTTAAAGTACTGTTTTTGGCTGCGTTAGGTGCCTTAGGTTTGACAGTAGTTATGGCATTAATCTTTAAGTTAAACCGGGCAGATTATCTGCTGCTGGCTTTTTTTGCAAGCTTCAGTATTTTAGCCAATACCCAATATATTTTTCAGGTCATAAAAGGAAAATGGAATATTGCAGGGGGAAATGTTGCTCATATTGGTTTTGCGATTATGCTTGTGGGAATAGTAATTTCACAGGGAAAACAAGACCCAATTTCATTAAATACGACCGGTATGGATTATGGGGATGGATTTACTCCTGAAGAAAGTGCAGAGAATGTACTCTTATATGAAAACGAACCTGCAATGATGAATAAATACCGAATAACTTATTTAGGTGACTCAATGGCAGGTAAACATATATTTTTTAAAGTTCGTTACGATGAACTGAATAAACAAAAACAAATTGTAAATACATTTACACTATATCCCAACATTTTGTTGAACAGTAAGATGGGAAACAATCCGGTACCGTCTACTCGTAAGACTATGTTTTCTGATTTGTATACTCACATCACCGCATCACCCTTAAACGATGATGGCACTCAGCCTGATTCTACAATGGAACGCACGGTTTCCGTATCGGTGCATGATACTATTCCATTATCAAATGCCTATATGGTATTTGAAGGCATAAACCCGGATGCAGAAATTAAAGACTTCCAAAAACAACCCAAAGATATTGCGATAAGCGCCAAACTTCACTATTATAATCTGGATACGAATTACATTATTGAGCCTGTTTATTTGATTCGTGAAGTGATGGCAACAAGCATATCAGATGCATTACATGATGGCGAAGGCAAGATTGCCATAACTAAAATTATTCCTGAAGAAAATAAATTTGAGTTGATGATGAATTTGAAACGACATAAGTTTATTATCATGAAAGCTATCAGATTCCCGATGATAAATATCTTGTGGTTGGGTTGTTTTATTATGGTGTTTGGAATTGGAATGAGCTTATTACAGCGAAAAAAAGAAAATGCTAATTAATCATCACAGCCATCAGCTTGAATATACTCGAACAAATAACAGCCTACAAAAAGGAATATATTGCAAATTGCAAGTCGCAAAAAAGTGTCCGGGATTTGGAAAGAGAAGAGTTGTTTAAGAGAAATTGTTATTCCCTAAAAGACAGATTACAAAGAGAGGATCTTACCGGGATTATTGCTGAGTTTAAAAGAAAATCTCCATCAAAAGGAATTATAAACGCTAACGCAAAAGTAGAAGATGTCGTAAAATCATACGAAGAATATGGTGCAGCAGGTGTTTCAGTTTTGACGGATGAATTATTTTTCGGAGGAAGTTATACGGATTTTTCAACTGCACGCAACAGTATTTCAATTCCCTTATTGCGAAAAGATTTCATGATAGATGAATATCAGTTTATAGAAGCCAAAGCATGGGGTGCCGATGTTGTTTTGTTGATTGCAGCTATACTTTCCCCACGTCAGGTTCGTGATTTTACTAACCTATCACATGATTTGAGCATGCAGGTTTTGCTGGAACTGCATGACGAAACTGAACTTGATCATGTATATCATGAAGTAGATATTGTTGGAATTAACAACCGTAATTTGAAGACATTTGAAGTAGATATTGAGCAGTCGATACGAATGGCAAACTACTTGGATAAAGATTTTATCAAAATTGCTGAAAGTGGCATTTCAAGTATAGAAACATTGAAATATTTTAAAAATAACGGTTTCCAAGGCTTCCTGATGGGAGAATATTTTATGAAAAATATGAATCCTGCCCATGCATTTAAAGATTTTATCAGTTTTCTATATTAAGTATTTATACAAAATATAGATTTTTAATTGTTTATAAATAAAATTGCTGTTGCACAAGTTATAGTTTTCATGTAAATTTATTGTAAACTAATGCATGTTGAAACTTTATACACTTTGTTTGTTTAGCTTGTTTTTCTATAGTTCTAGTTCTCTTA
>CAYVGM010000364.1:0-2064 GCA_964451125.1 uncultured Chitinophagales bacterium | reverse complement strand
CCTTCTACCAGTTGCGCTGTAGCACCATGTGCTTTTACATTGCCATTGACAAACATCGACGAGCGTTTTTTCTTACCCATATCCGGCAAATAATAAGCACCACCTAATTTGAAATAGATAGGCAAAGGCAGGCGATAGGTATGATATAAATAGGCTCCCAATTCGAAATGCATGGCAAACCTGCCAATCAATATTTCATCTGCGATATTAATACTCAATTCAGTGGCGACTTTTTTTAATTTCTTCTTCTCGGTTTCTAATGTATTCACATAAATATGCGGTTCGCCGAAATTAAATTCGAGTGTCAGTCCGGCAGATAGTTTATTGCAAATATTGATATATCGCGAATAGCCGATACTGGTTGTTTGCATTAGCCAGGGTTTCTCTTTGATGAATTTGGTTACATCCAACATGCCGATACCGGCTTTGGCATAAAGTTCATTCTTTAATTCCGGCTTTCTTGAAAATGTATCCCGGTTTACTTTAATCGGTTTGTTTTGCGGATAATAAACCAAACCAATAGTGCAGGTTGGGGTATTGATGCCTAAGTTGGGCAATTGCACCGCACCGTCTGAAAAGTGCGAGTAAGTAAAGGCAGTGACCAACTTAAATTGCCTTGAAATTTTCCAGTCTAACCCGAAACGAATTAAGACAAAAACATTAACATAAGAACCAATCGGATTATCTACCGGATTTTTAATGGCATCATACTTCTTTGTAAGCACACCCAGCCCTGCCCCCATCTTGAGATAAAAATCCACTACTTTGCTTCGTACTAAAGGATATTTCCAAAACATATACGTACCAAAGCCGTTTCCAATAGTATCTCGATTGTGATGTATTACCGCATAAAAGCCACCGCCTATTTCAGGATAATGTAATTTTTTTTGCCAGTTTTTAGTGCCGTCTGTTTGTTTAAATGCACTGACCTCGACGGCATAGCTGGGGCCGTTAATAGTTGGTCTGAAATTGGTTGTATGCCGAAATACTCTGCCCACATGCATGTTGGCTTCTATGCCAATTTTTCCGGGAAACTGTGCCGGCTGGTAGCGTTTTATGCCTTTGGCTGTAGCCTGGCTACAGGCTGCATAAAGGAACAGGGGTAAGAAGATTTTCAGGAGATTTCCGGACATCAGGTGTACTTTTCAGTTGTTTCTATGCAAAAGTATCATTTTTTCCGTGTGATGTATTCATATGAAAATAAGTGGTAAGATGAGACTTATCTTGTTTCGTAAACATTTTTTAAAAGACCGGAGAAAAAAACGTTTTGAATATTTTGAAAAATATGTAACTTTGCACCTCACATCTAGGCTGATGGTGTAACGGTAGCACAGAGGTTTTTGGTGCCTTTAGTTAAGGTTCGAATCCTTATCGGCCTACAAAAAAAGTCCCGCATTAGTGGGACTTTTTTGTTTTTTGTTGAAATATTTTTCGTTTTAAGTTATTACCTGAATCTGAAATAGAAGATTAATAGGAGAATAATTTATTAATTTTAAAACCGCCCCCTTTAGTCCCCCTCCTGTTTTTAGGAGGGGGTAGGGGGAGGTAGATTCCCAAACTTAATAAATGTTGAAATCAACTCTTTGTGTTCATTATACTTGTCCCAAGCTCAGGTATTTATGCAAAATGATTTGCAAAGTTTTCTTTACCTACCATTCGTTCAAGTCATCTATGCAGTTGTAATAACAATTTGCTAGCTCAAAAAAACTACACTGCAAACATCTCAAAACTACGATTCACAAACTTCGTCAATGCTTCGCCTTTGAGCATATTTTGAGAGAGCAATGCCAGATCGTAAAGCTGTTTGATATATTCCGTTTGTTTCTCAGCAGATTCTGAAAGTAGTTTATTGTTCAGCGGATTATTGGTATTGACTACTAAATTCAGTTTTTCGTCCATACCGCCAAACATAAATGGTGAACCACCGCCCATTTTTTGCATTTCAGCCATACGGCGCATAAATTCGTTGCGTGTTATCAAAACGGGTGCATCTGAAGGAGAAAGTGCCTTCAGTTCGATATCCGCTTTGGATTTTTCAACTACATTTTCGTACAAAGATTTTAA
>CAYVGM010000363.1:0-2068 GCA_964451125.1 uncultured Chitinophagales bacterium | reverse complement strand
TAGAAAAGAAAAAAATGTCGCAGTGGTTTTTGCGTATCACCGCTTATGCAGAACGCTTATTGGCTGGCTTGAATACTCTGGATTGGACTGATGCCATGAAAGAAATGCAACGCAACTGGATAGGAAAATCAAAAGGTGCAATGGTGTCTTTCCCCTTAAAAAACTATGATGATAAAATTGAAGTATTTACCACCAGAGTAGATACAATCTTTGGCGTTAGCTTTTTAGTAATAGCACCTGAACATGAACTGGTTAAAAAAATTACGACACCTGAGTATGCTGATGCAGTAAATTCATATATTAAACAAGCAGGAGCTAAATCGGAAATAGAAAGACAAGCGGAAGTGAAAGAAACAAGTGGACAGTTTACAGGTGCCTATGTCATTCACCCTTTTACAAAAGTAGAAATTCCGGTTTATATAGCTGATTATGTCTTAGCAGGATACGGAACCGGTGCGGTGATGGCAGTGCCGAGCGGAGATCAGCGCGACTGGCTTTTTGCTGAAAAATATGAGTTGCCTATTATTCCAATATTAGATGCACAAGTCAATATTCATATTGAAGCTGACCCTACAAAAGAAGGTTTGTATATTAATTCCGGATTTATCAATGGAATGAACTATGCGGAAGCCACAGATGCGTTAATCAAACGTATGGAAAAAGAGGGGATAGGCTATGGAAAAATCCAGTATAAAATGCGCGATGCCGGCTACTCTCGTCAGCGTTATTGGGGCGAACCATTTCCTATATATTATGACAAAAATGGCATAATTCATACGGTAGATAGTTTACCGGTAACCCTGCCTGAAGTAGAAAGTTATAAACCAACCGGTACGGGTGAAAGTCCGTTAGCTACCGCCGAAGCATGGGTGCAACAAAATGGAACTGACAGCAAAATGGAAACCGACACCATGCCCGGCTATGCCGGAAGTTCATGGTATTTTTTGCGTTATATGGATCCGCATAATGAACAAGCACTTGTAGATTTTAACATACAAGATTATTGGAAAGATGTTGATTTGTATGTTGGTGGAAGTGAGCATGCCGTAGGACATTTACTTTATTCTCGTTTTTGGCATAAATTTTTAAAAGATATCGGAAAAGTAAGTACGGAAGAACCATTCAAAAAAATGGTCAACCAAGGGATGATACAAGGCAGAAGTTTGTTGACAAAAGAAAATCAGATAAAAAACATGCCTGCCAAACTGCATATTCCGGTGATGCTGGCTCCTAATGACAAGATTACAAAAGCTAATTTTGCAGAGCTCATAAAAGCAGATAATCGTTTTGAAGCTATAGATATTGAAAATGATATTAATTGGGAAGAAAAAGACGGTCAGTATTTTATTTCCTTAGATATACAAGTTGAAAAGATGTCTAAACGCTATTTAAATGTAGTGAACCCTGACGATATGGTATTGGAATATGGAGCAGATGTTTTCAGAATGTATGAAATGTTTTTAGGACCTATAGATACGGCAAAACCTTGGGACACCAATGGCATTTCGGGAGTAGCTAATTTCTTGCGTAAGTTTTGGCGATTATTTTTTGATGATATGGGTAATAAAAAATATACAGATGCAGATGCCACGGCGGATGAACTAAAAATACTGCATAAATGCATTAAAAAAATTAATTCCGATATAGAAAATCTGAGTTTAAATACTTGTATTTCCACCTTTATGATTGCTGTAAACGATCTTGGAAAACTCAAGGCAGTTTCAGGTTCTGTACTAACGGAATTAAACAAATTAATTGCTCCGTTTGCACCGCATACGGCTGAAGTACTTTGGACAAATTTAGGAATGGAGGGATTTGTCATCAAGCAGCCTTTCCCAAAACATGATGAGAAATTTTTGATAGAAAGTACCTTCACTTACCCGGTACAAATTAATGGCAAGCACAGAGCTAATATTGAAATTTCCTTAGATGCAGACGAAAATCATGTGAAAGAAATCATTTTGGCTGACGAACAAATTTTGAAATACATGGAAGATAAGCAGCTGAAAAAACTGATATTAGTAAAAGGCAGAATTATTAATATAGTGGTGTAACCTCTTGTTCGGAT
>CAYVGM010000362.1:0-2109 GCA_964451125.1 uncultured Chitinophagales bacterium | reverse complement strand
CCCAAATCAAAAATAAGTGTGCGTACTTTGCTTGTCATTATAAAAATTTAGTTGGACTTGAATGCAGTAAAAAATACTGATTTCAATAGAATAGAAAAATAAGATATGACTAATTATGCTTCGGAAAATTCTTCCTCTGTAATCAGTTTGTTTTGGATGGCGTAAACAATCATTTCTGAAGAGGTATTAATCTTCAGTTTTTTCATGATGTTTTTTTTGTGAGTATAAACAGTATGTGTCGATAAAAATAAGTGTTCAGCTATTGTTTTAGCCTGCCAGCCTTTTGCCGTGAGTTTGATAATTTCCGTTTCTCTGGCTGATAAATTTAAAGCTCTGCACATGTCTTCATCTTTATGTACATGGCTTTCAATGATAATATCTATAATCTTGTGACACAAAAATTTCTCACCTTTTGCAGTTGCCCGGACAGCACCGATAATCTCTTCTTTGTCACACTCTTTTGTCAGAAAACTGATGGCTCCCATCTCAATTGCCGTAAAAATGGACTCTTTATGCTGATCATCCGAAATAATTAATATTCCGCAATCCGGCAAAACAATCTTCAGTCGTTTGATATCGTCAATTGAAAAATGATTGCCGCTTTTGTAATCAAAAATAACTACATCAGGTTGTGTGGCTTTAGCCAAAGCAATTAAGTTGGTCGGTTGATCCGTTTCTCCTGCTAACTCAAAATCTTTCTGCTCTGATAATAAAAAAGTCAACCCGGTACGGATTAAAAAATGTGCATCAGCAATTAATATCTTTATCATTGTGGTATAATCAGGTATAAATTTAAGCAAAAGTGGCGAAGTATAGATTAATTTAGTGTAAATGTGAAATAAGTAGTAATTTAGCACCTCCTAAGAATAATTATGAATAATAACCTATCTTTTCATCCAACATTATTGCCCTTGTTTCCATCTAAAGATAATGATAAGCTTTGGGAGGATGTGCTTAAAAAGTATGATGAAAAACAATATGCAGAAAGTGTGAGGGCACTCATTGTTTATATAGATAAAGCACTGGAAGATAAATATGCTAATGCTGACAAAACTGAATATTTAATACCTCACGGTTCCGTTACGGTAGGTTTGAAAATTTCGGAGGATACATTATTTATTACCGCTCCGTTTCTGGATATCAGCACAGCCAAACAGGTGCCCTTATTGCGACAGGTTGCCCAGATTAATTTCAGCCCGCTTACTCTTTCACGTATAGACTTAGCAGACAATCAGCTTACTTTTAATTTCAGTTGTCCTTTGGAATTGTGCGAACCCTATAAGATTTATGATGTTTTACGGGAAGTATGTATTAATGCCGATAACTACGATGATGAGTTTATTACTAAATTTTCGGCAACGCATATTCAGACGCCCAAAACAGAGTCGCTGACAGAAGAACAAAAGAACCTGGCTTATGACAGGATACAAGCTTATGCAACTGAAGCACTTTCCGGATATGAGCAATTAGAAAATAAAAGACTGACTGCTTTTTTATGGGATGTATTAATTACAACATTGCTAAAAATTGATTATTACTGTGTCCCACAAGGCAATTTGCGCAATGAACTGGAAAAAACGATCTCTTTTTTAAACAGTAAAGAAGATTTCTATCAGCGCATGTCTACCGCTAAAGATTTCCTTAAAAAACTGCAAACAACAGATAAGGAAAAGCTGAAAAAAGATTTGTATAAGATAGAGATTTTTGTGCCTTATAAATACAATGCTAATCTGGATGCAGTTCGCAATAACCTTAAATATGCTTACGAAACTGCCGAAAAAGAAATGAAGGCCGGTGATAATATTGGCGCTACATTTTCTATGTCATATGGAATACTTAATCTGTTTTACAGCTATAATTTGGATACATCTGTAGCCGCATTGCTGACAAAAGCCATGACAGATGCATCTGAGAAACCTATGCAGGAGTCTGCAAAAATATTATACGATGCCATACACACTATTATGACTAAAGATAATTTTACTGTTCCCGTTAGTAAAGTTGCTGATGAAGCACAAAAAGAAAATAAAGGATTCTTTAAAAAGATTTTCGGACTATGAATCATAACGAATTAAAACAAGCCGTTTATAAAATTAATACTGCCAGCGG
>CAYVGM010000361.1:0-2119 GCA_964451125.1 uncultured Chitinophagales bacterium | reverse complement strand
TGACGATAGATTTTCCCTGTACACATTTTAATCCGGCTTCAATAATTTCCCATTTGGAAGAATCGAGCATTATGGGTATGCGGGCAATTTCGGGTTCGGATGCAATGAGGTTTAAGAAATTAACCATTGATTTCACACCGTCAATCATGCCTTCATCCATATTAATATCGAGCACTTGCGCACCGCCACGCACCTGATCCATTGCCACTGCTAAAGCATCTTCAAAACGTTCTTCTTTAATCATCTTTAAGAACACCTTAGAACCCGTAACGTTGGTGCGTTCACCAATATTGATAAAGTTAGATGTTTTCGTTACAATGAGTGGCTCAAGTCCGCTTAGTTTTAGTGTATTACAATCTATTTCCATATTTATGCATTCAGACCACAGACCACAGTCCACGGTTGTTTTTTGTTTTTTAAAATTTTTCTTAATGATTGAATTGAAACAATTAATGATTCAATCTCTTCATATAATTCTTTAAAACTATTTTCCTCAATTAACTTTCTATTTTTAGCAAGATACAAACAAGCAATGACTTCAATAGCAGAACGCAAAGCATATCCTAAAAAGCGATTAAATTCTGCATCACTTTGACCCGTAGAACCCTCAGCGATATATAATGAAATTGAATCTGAAGCTCTTTTAATCTGAGAAGTTAAAACATATATTTCTTCTTTTTGAAAAGTTTTTGTTATTTCATTAACCTTAGATGAAATTTCTAATGCCTTTTGCCAAATTTTTAATTCTTCAAATTTGAATGCCATAATGTATAACGATTATACTGTGGTCTGTGGACTAAAAACTGGTTGCAATTTTCTTGGTTTATAATTCTTAGCTGCTTCGGCAAAGCATTTTATATGCGCCGGAGTGGTGCCACAGCAACCGCCTAAAAGATTGACAAGTCCCATATCTAAATATTCGCGTACTGCCTCTGCCATTTGTTCGGGTGTTTCATCATACCCTCCAAATGCATTGGGTAGGCCCGCATTGGGATAAGCACTAATCAAAAATGGAGCTTCCTTAGCCAGCACTTGCAAATACGGTCGCAGGTCTTTAGCCCCAAGCGCACAATTTAATCCAATCGAAAACAAATTAACATGCGACATCGAAATTAAAAAAGCCTCTGTAGTTTGTCCGCTTAATGTTCTGCCGCTTGCATCGGTGATCGTTCCTGAAATAGAAACAGGATATTCTTTTCCGATATCTTCAAAAAGTGATTGCACAGCAAATAGAGCAGCTTTAGCATTGAGTGTATCAAAGATGGTTTCTATAAGCAATAAATCGACGCCACCGTCTATTAATGCTTTGGCTTGTTGGTAATAAGCTTTTACAAGTTCATCGAACGTAATGGCTCTGAAACCGGGATTATTGACATCGGGTGAAATAGATGCCGTGCGGTTGGTAGGACCCATAGCACCTGCTACAAATCTTGGAAAATCGGTAAATTCCTGAGCTACTTCTTTGGCAATTTTAGCCGATTGAAAATTGATATCGTAAACGGCATCCTCCAAATGATAATCGGCTTGTGCAATGGTGGTTCCGCTAAATGTATTGGTTTCCACTATATCAGCACCTGCCTGAAAATACTGACGATGAATTTCTTTAATAATTTCAGGGCGAGTGATAGACAATAAATCATTATTGCCTTTAAGCGGATGCTCATGGTTTTTCCATCTGTCACCGCGATAGTCGGCTTCATCTAGTTTGTAGCGCTGTATCATCGTTCCCATTGCTCCATCGAGGATGAGAATTTTTTGTTGGGCTATTTGTTTTAAGTCATTAGTCATTGGTCATCAGTTTTTAGCTTACTAGTATTCGGACGACAGTCCACCGTATTATCTTTTTTTAATTCTCTCCTCAGTATATTAACAAAAAAAAATGTCAAACCAGAGTGGAAAGTTGACTAATTACGAAAATGAAGAAAAAAGACAGATGATGACATTTACTTATTTTCCACTTGTTAGTGTAGGATTTGGCACCATTTGTTGAGATGAGAAGAATCAAGAGTCAAGAATCAAGACAAATGTCTATAAATCTTGGTTCTTGGTTCTAATAATCCTACACGGTTGCCAAGACATCATCGGGCCTATTCCCTCCGTCTTTCGTAATAAGTTTAAT
>CAYVGM010000360.1:1336-2122 GCA_964451125.1 uncultured Chitinophagales bacterium | reverse complement strand
CGATACGAATAATCGATTTACAAAAGGTGTAGTTTCTTCTTCGAAAAATATTTGCCAAGTTCCCTTTGCAAATTCTTACGACGATATAAATTTAAGTTTTAAACAGAACATTCTTTTTTCTCAAACATCTCCACAAACTAACTTAATTTGTTATTACTACTCAATCATTGTTCCAGATCAAATTGGGGAATACTACGTTGATAAAAATTTCTTTCCTACCAAAAGAGTGATTACATCGGGAACTACCGTAACAACAGAAATTTATACAACAACCGAAACTTCGGAGGTTTGCACTGGAGAAGATGGAACTCCGTACTCTGCTCCTATCATTCAAAAATTTAGTTCTACTGGCGGTGCACCGGGAGAAACAGTCACAATAACGGGAGCTAATTTCGATACAGATCCTGGGGGTAATACAATTCAATTTGCAAACGGAACAAAAACATTTGCAAATACCTCATCTAGCTCCAGTATTAGTTTTATTGTCCCGGCAGGTGCTTCGAGTGGGCAACTTACAATCATTAACCGCTACGGAACTGGAAAATCGAAAGAAACTTTTTACATTTACAAATATTTTTTATATGCAGGCAATGCACTAAGTAATAGTGTAAGCGGTTTTGAGATAAACATTTCGGACGGTTCATTAATGAATCCAACAACATTAGGCATAGGAAACCAGCCAGGAAGTCTCATTTCAAATCCCGCAGGGAAATATGCCTACATCGTAAATCAAAGTATTTTAGCGGTACACTCTGTTTCTATTAATTCATCGACCGGTGCCTTAAC
>CAYVGM010000360.1:0-1326 GCA_964451125.1 uncultured Chitinophagales bacterium | reverse complement strand
AACAAATACTAGCTCTGCTAATGCGGGTAACGGTGCAAGAAGTGCGACTATTGCTTACAGCGGTAATTTATTGTTTGTCTTAAATCAAACTGATAATACAATTTCGAGGTTTCTAATAGATTCATCAACTGGCGCAATCATTAATATTGGAGCAGCCATAGGTACGGGAGTAACAATGCCTTATACGATTGCCACTCATCCAACGCTACCATTCTTGTATGTAACAGGAAGCAGCAGTTCGAATATTTCTGCATTCATAATCGATGCGAATACCGGAAATTTAAATCAAATTTCAGGCTCTCCTTTTGCTATGAGTGTAAATCCTTCCGGGATTGCCATTCACCCGAACGGTTTATACCTGTATACCGCAAATAACTCTGCCGCTAATAGTATTTCGAGGTTTTCTATTAATCAGTTAACGGGCGCACTCTCTGCCGAGTTATTTTACGCTTCTGTTATAACTGAAAGTGTAGCAATAGATCCATCCGGAAAATTTTTATACGGTTGTAGCATAACAAATAACCAAGTCAATTCTTTCCAAATCAGTCAAACGGATGGGACACTGACTTTTATTGGTTCAATTGCGAGCAATCAATGTAGACAAATCATCGCAGACCCATCCGGAAAATACATCTATACTTCTGAAGATGTTGGTGGAAACGCCGGCAAAATAAATAAATTTATTATCCAAGCCAACGGAAGTTTAGCTGGTAACGGAGCAGTAAATTTAAATACAAATAACCCCCGTGGACTAGCCATTGCCAAAAGTCCCCAGTAAAACTGGTGAGTGAAGAAAAATTCTATTTTACAAATTCCGAAATAATTACAAATACTGTAATTAGGGTTTGGGGCTTTAGACAGATAAGATTGCCCCAGGAGAGGGGGTAGCGAAATCTGCCAGAAGCAGATGTAGCTAGGGGGAGACTTCCCCCTCATTAAACAAAAGGATTTATTTATGGCAAAAGAATTTGAAGGTAAAGTAGCAATCGTAACTGGAACTGCATCGCCTCGCGGATTAGGTCGTGCGATATGTAATCGTATTGCGGAAGAAGGCGGGAGTCTTGTTATGGTTGACTTAAAACAAGACCAATGTGACCAAGCAGCAAAAGAAATCGCTGATAAATACGACGTTAAGGCAATTGGTATTGCGTGTAACGTCACAAAACTCGCAGATTGTGAAAACGTGATGACTAAGACCAAGGAGGCTTTTGGTAAATTAGATTTTCTTGTGAACAACGCAGGCGTATTAAAAGATAATCTACTGATGAGAATGTCCGAGGAGGATTTTAATTTTGTAATGGATGTAAACTTGAAAGGCGTATTTTT
>CAYVGM010000359.1:0-2140 GCA_964451125.1 uncultured Chitinophagales bacterium | reverse complement strand
TTATCGTTTTGATTCAGAATATTCCAGATGGCCTTCACTTTTCTGGAGGTGATATGTGTCTGCCGTAAGTTTTTTCCACTTTGATCCGGTTCTAAAAACCCCAAAATACCGTGTTTATGCGGTCGCATTCCTGTTGCAATTGAGGTCCACAACATGGGAGAAAGTGGAGGGTCAATAGTTGCAATATTGCCACAAACTCCATTTTCTACCAATGATTGTAATGCAGGCATTTCACCGGCATCCATTAAAGGATTGATTATTTTCCAATCGGCAGAATCCCAGCCAATCACCAATACTTTAGGCTTTTTGCTCATTTTCTATTCCTCCTTTAGTGCTTGTCTCTGTTATAATCTCATTTTTAGTTTCAATATGGAAATAGCGGATTTTCTTACCTGTTTCTAATTCGTATTTTTTTCTTGCCTGACGCCATGCCAATAAGCCTATATAGCCATAAGCTAATAATCCCAATGAGCCATCATGTGGAATGTCAAATGCTGTTTCTTCTACCTGCATGAAGTAAATATATGAAATATTAATTAAAGCAAAAAATGTAACTTATTTAGCTCCTACTTTTATTCCCACTCCGGGATTTTTTTGATAAGCTAATTCTTTAATAGTTAAAGTTCGTAAATCTGAACTTAGATTAACTTTCATCCAGCCTGTATGGATATCATCAGGAGCAGCCACTGCATCTCTTACTGCAAATACAATAAACTTATCTCCTTGACCACCAATTCCTATATTAGTACTACTGCCAAGATCTTTGGAATGAAACAAAGCAACTGAACCTAAATTTGAACTACTGCCACTAATTGCTTCTTGTTGATTGCCTTCTTCAAAAGTCATGACCGTATAATTAGCATTAACTTTAATAACGGAATTAGAACTCATCGTAGCCAAATATGCAATCATTGTACTGTCATGGTCTTCTGTGCCTAACAAAAAGGCCATATCTGCACGTCCATTTCCATCTATGTCTATCGAATCAATCTTTAAGCTTGGTGATGCTCCAATTGATAATGATAAACCAATGTTTTTATCAATGATATTAGGATCATTGTTGTCTTTTTTACAAGCAACAGGTAAAATAGCAGTTGCCCCCAAGGCTAATGCCGAATACATTTTAATGTTCTTTTTCATAGATTATAATATTTATTTAAAAATAAGCATTTTTTAAAAAAAATCAATATGAAATTAGTATTCGGTCATTTTTATTGAGAATTTGATTATATTCCTCCATGCAATCATCAAAAAAGTTTACGGATTTTGAAAACAGATTAGTAAAAGTCGCTAAACACAGAGCAAAACAAGCTGCAAAGTTGCTTACGGATGCGTACCGAATATATGACAGAGATTTGCCCGAATTTCCTTTTATTATTGACAAATACAGAGATGCACTTTGTGTGTATGAATATAAAAGTAAACACCAGCTTACCGCTTCTGAATATACGAACTGGCTGAATACTTCCTTGGAAATTATTGCTAAAACTTGTGAAGTAGATCAAACTTCCATTTACTTAAAGACAAGAGAACGGAAAAGAGGGGAAGAGCAATACCAAAAATTGCAACAGCAAAAAAATGAACTAATTGTTCATGAAAATGGACTAAGTTTTATAGCTAACTTATCGGATTATGTAGATACGGGCTTGTTTTTTGACCAACGTATTGCCAGACAAAAAATTAAATTATTGGCTGCTGACAAACATGTGCTGAATCTTTTTGCATATACAGGCAGTTTTAGTGTTTATGCAGCTGCCGGACAGGCGAAAACTATTACTACCGTTGACTTATCCAAAACTTATCTGAATTGGGCAAGACGCAACCTTACCTACAACAAATTATATGACGAAAAAAAGCATTTCTTTATGCAGGAAGATACCATAAGCTTTTTAAAAAATGTAAAAGAGTACTTTGATATCATTATTTGCGATCCTCCCACATTTTCCAACAGTAAGCGTATGTATTATGATTTTGATATCCAACGAGATTATTTAGGATTGATTACAGCTTGTTTGAAAAGATTAAACCCGGGAGGACAGCTTTTTTTCAGTACTAATAAACGACAATTTCAATATGATTTATCTGAACTAAAATGCACCGGTTGGAAAGATATTACTAAGTCTGTTATTCCATTTGATTT
>CAYVGM010000358.1:0-2163 GCA_964451125.1 uncultured Chitinophagales bacterium | reverse complement strand
ATATCTTTCATCAAAATTATTTTCACCGGGTTGTCTTTATTTTTGCGTACCAAATCGCCGATTGCTTGATTGTACAACAAGTCCACTTTAGATTCTAAGCTATGCACTCTCATACATGCTTCATTTACCTTATCAAATTCTTTCATTCCACGAAGACCATAAAGTGCTTTTTTCAATTCGGCTATAGCTTCATCGTTGTGTTGTGACATTTCATACACATAATCATCGAACTCACTGAATTCGAAGTTTTTCATTTTGTGTCCGATTTCATCGATGTAGTCAACGATGTCGTCAAATGCAGCTGCCAGTTGGTGCACATCTTCGCGGTCAAATGGTGTGATGAAGTTTTTATTTAATTCCAGATAAATATTATGTGTAATATTATCTGCTTTGTGCTCTAATCCGTTAGTATGTGCCAGTAATTCGAAACGCTTGTCGCCGGTTTCGTTCATGGCTTTTAAAAATACGGCACTGGTTTCCACCATAGTATCTGCAGCTTGTTCAAACAAGTTGAAAAAAATTCTGTCTTTAGGTTGGAAGAATTTTAAAATTGAGAATCCCATAAGATTGATTTTAGATGTTATTAATTTATTTGTTTAGATAATTTTTTTACTAGAATGCTAATTGCATTTGAAATCTCCAGATACCCGATAGCTGGTCATTGGTTTTTGTTTTATTCTGCAATAAGGTATAGTCGGTTTGGAATTTAAGTGCATTTTTAAATACGTAATAAGCCAATCCAAATGCATATTCGTTTACAGTGTTTACATTTGCTTCCTTGCCATATTTACCGGCAAAAGAACGGTTGTAACGTGCTCCGATTTCCACTTTTTTCTTGAACAAATAAGAGGCAGTCGCATAAAAAGATTGACCTGCAACATATTTAGTGTTATCTTGAGCTTTGCGGAATACATATCCTCCGGAAGTAGTAAAACCTTTGAACTTAAGAATTGCATCTGCATAAACGGAATGTAAGTTTTTGCGGAATGTGTCATTTACGGCTGTTCCTCCCAATTGTCCTCTTGACATAGATGGTTTGTTATTAAAGTCATAAGCAACACCAAAAGCAACTTTTGGTTTGGGTTCTCTGTCAAAATCCTGAAAAGTTAAATCGCCTCCATGTCCAAACTCACCCGTTGGCAAGAAATCTAAACGCACGGTATAGTCAAAATGTTCTATATCTACAGCTGTGTAGTTTTTGCCTTCACCGGATGATATGCTGAAACGAGGTTTAAAAATGAACTTTTTACCAAAGTTACCAAATAATTGTACACCAAAGTCACGATCTAATTTAAATAAACTGTTCGTTGTACTTCTGTCAACAAAAAATTGTCGCTCAGCTGAAGCGATTTCTTCTCTGTCTCCCGGTAATTTTCCTTGTCCGATTTGAATGGCAAATTGTTTTATGGGTTTATATTTCACCCAGCCGTCTAAGAAAATGTTAGCAGCTTTCACATCAGAAGGAGAAAAACTAAGTTGCAAATTGTAATCGAATTTTTGATGCAAAAACGAGCCTTTCATTTTCAAACGAACTCTTCTTGCTTGTAATTGTGTGGTGGGTTTAAAGTCTTTGTCAAACACTTTATTGACATCTATTCGGGATTGCAGCATAGCAGCCAAATTAAATGAGAATGAAGTATCCCCATTTTCTACGTTAAATCCGTTTCCGAATTTCAAACTTGTTTTAATGTCTTGAGCATGTAAACTGCCCATCAATGTAAGTGCCATCAAAAGGCACAAAAATTTTAACTGGTAAGTAATTGGTTTCATATGGTGTGTGATTGATTTAATAATATTACATTTACTTATTTAAATAAAAAAACGACGCAAAATCAGTGCGTCGTTCCCTAAATGGAACGTTTTTCCTCAATAAATTGTTTTGGTTGTTATCTGTGTGCAGATTTGTAAAAATCATGATGCAAAGTTCAGCATGAAATGCATTACTTTATTATGAGAAAAATCATCAAAAAACATGTCGAACGATTATGTAAATTACCCAATTATTATAACAAGCTAAAAATCAACACGTTACTATAGTAATAATGTTTACTTATTTTCATTGTTTTGTTAATTATTATTGATAATTCACACAAAAAACACACAAATACCATAAATCTTACATCAGAATTAGCAGTTGTGCAGGTGCTAAAACAAGATTATTTT
>CAYVGM010000357.1:0-2174 GCA_964451125.1 uncultured Chitinophagales bacterium | reverse complement strand
ATTTCCGTTAATGCCAATGCACTACCGCAAATCAGATAACTTCCGTCATTAGCTTCTTTTAACGACATGCTTGGGTCAATATTTGTAGTTCCGTAATTTTTCTGCCACTGAATAACTGCATTATTTTCTTTTACGATCCACATATCTTTAGATCCAAAGTTAGCGGTAGTTTTATTTCCAGAAACTCCGGATTCAGAAATACCTGTCATGAGTATACTATTGTCAGTAGTTAAAATCATATCCTGAAAGATATCATCTTGTGCGCCTCCATAAGTGTTTTGTCGGATAATAGTACCAGATGAAGTAATTTCGACTAACCAATAATCGGCTAAACCATAATTAACAGCTGTTTTATTTCCTGTTCCACTAGCCGATCTGGAGTAACCTCCCAAAATCAGGTTGCCATTTTGTTTGGTTGCCATTCGAAGTGCTACATCATCGGCTGTCCCACCAAATGAGCTTTCCCATAATTTAGTACCTGATGTATTAATTTTTATAATCCAGTAATCATAACCACCATAAAGTGCAGAAGTTTTATTAGCATCAACCGGTGAAATAGATGAACCCACTATATAATAATTTCCATCTTCTGCAGCCTTTATATCATAAGCAAAGTCTGCTTGTGTACCTCCAAAACTTCTGTCCCATAATTTTGTTCCTGTTGACGACAGACGAACCACCCAAATATCATATAATCCATTATTAGCAGCAGTTTTATTGCCATCTATACCGGATTGAGATATTCCAACTAACAGAAATCCTCCATCTGACAGCTGGATCGCAGACTTTAGTTCTTCATGCTGAGTACCCCCGAATGTTCTTTGCCATTGAACAGCATTCGTATTATCTAATTTTACTACATAATAGTCACCCATCCCATTGCTGGCCACAGTTTTATTACCACTGACAGGCGAATCAGAAGTTCCGGCTAAAAGCAGACCACCGCCTGTAGAACTGACAATTTTAATCAATTGATCTGAGCCGGTACCACCAAAATCAGCTTCAAAATCTTTTTGAATTAAATCAGTGTTGCACCCACAGCGATTGCTGACTATATATTGTTTGAAAGTATTTATCCCTGTAACAGCCGGATTTGTACTCACTATTCTGATTCTGTATCCGGTTCCTGCTGCCGTAGCACCCGGAATGGCGGCACTTACTGTATGATTTTGTGCGCTAGTCCCGGCCCAGGAATAGGCACCTATCGTTGTAGGCGTTGTAAAAGATCCGGCAGCATTGCTTAGTTGGATTTGAAAAGAATTTCCGGCATTAAAAGTACCGGTAGTATTAAAACTGACACTTACTGTCTGACCTGTGCAAAGCAATTCAGTTGGTAGCGTTTCTGTGATAGCAATTGTTTGAGATTTTAACGAATAACTAAATAATGAAATTGATAATAGGCATAATACCTTAATGGTTTGTAAATAGGTTTTCATGTGTTGGGTTTAGATGTTAAAAATCAGTTGTCGCATTACAAATTTATATACAGTTTTAGTAGTTATCAATAGTAATTTAGTTCTGCTTGTGACATGATTAATCTTGATTTTTATTACAGAAAAAAAACACAATACTATTCTAAATTATTGATATACAATAATTTATGCTTAAATTTAAGAAAATAATTATCCTGCTTTTGTGATACAAAAAATGTTTAACTTTAATCAAATTATTACAATAATTCACAAAACACAACTGGCAAAATGTGTGCCATTTGAAATTATAGAAAGCAAATTGTATTTTCTTAATTTTCTATTAATATTAGATATTATTGGCTACTACTTCGCGGATGAATTCCATCAGCCCTTTAGCTCCTTGATTCTTAGTAGAAGAAGTAAGAAAAGCCGGAGGTAAATTTTCCCAACTTTCCAACAATTTCAATTCAAATTGTCTGCAGTTTTTTTGTATTTCCTGGGCTTTTCCTTTATCTGCTTTGGTAAATACGATTGAAAACGGAATCGCATTTTCGCCCAGCCAGTTTATAAATTCTAAATCTATTTTTTGAGGTGGAATACTGGAATCAATCAGGACAAAAACACAAGTTAAATTTTCCCTGTTTTTCAGGTAAAATCTAATCATTTTATCAAAATGCTCACGGGTGGTTTTCGATAATTTGGCATAGCCATAACCCGGTAAATCGGCAAGATGCCAGCTTTCGTCTATTAAAAAGAGATTGA
>CAYVGM010000356.1:0-2175 GCA_964451125.1 uncultured Chitinophagales bacterium | reverse complement strand
TGAAAAGGGTCGTGAACTCTATCATCTCTTTTCGGCACGCCGTGCTGTTCGAGAAAGTGATCGCGTTGTCGTCGTAGAGGGTTATATGGATGTGATCGCGTTGTCACAGCATGGCATTGATTATACTGTAGCGACATTAGGAACGGCTATTACAAGCTTTCAAATACAACGATTGATGCGTCAAACCGATAATATTGTTTTTTGTTTTGACGGCGATAATGCGGGGCGTAAAGCAGCTTGGCGCGCACTGGAAAACAGTTTGGAGTTTTTGTCCGATAATAAATATCTGAGCTTTCTTTTTTTACCGGAAGATGAAGATCCGGACAGCTATGTCAGTCGTCATGGCAAGGAATTTTTCGAACAGCAATTAACGCATGCTTTGCCTTTATCCGAATTTATGTTCAAGGAGTTATGTGGCAATATTAATCTTCAAACCAGTGAAGGTCGTGCCAAATTAATCAATAAAGCAAAGCCATTATTGCAGCAAATTAAGGCACCTGCGCTAGTTTCGATAATGTTAAAGCGGTTAAAGGATCTGGCTGGCATTGATCAAAATCAGATCGAAGGATTGGTGCAATTAAATTCAAAGCCTATACAAAAAACACACCGTAAGAAAAATAATGCCACCAGAAAGGTAACCACACCTTACAGGCGAATCATTATGATGTTGTTGTCCAGACCGGACTATCTTATTAAACTTGATCGAAAACTACTTGTCCAATGCGATGAAAATGACTCAGAACAAAATGCATTAAAAGCATTGGTTGATTTACTCGATGAGCATGCTTATTTGGTTGAAAGCCCTTTGACACATTCAGTTTTGACTTATTTTAACGATTTTTCTTATAAAGAACTTCTGGAAAATATTGAAAGTGAAGTGTTGGAGTGGAGTGATAAGATTGATTTGGAGGAGGAATTCATAGGCGCACAGCGGTTACTGCTGCAAGCGCAACGTAATCATCGCAAGGCTGAACTACATAGCAAATCATTGGCACAGTTAACGGATGAAGAAAAACAAGAATTAAAACAATTAACTTCGTTGTGAGAAGCATCAAGATTCATTAAATGTCGCAACTAACAATTTGCATGCCAGTATTAGCAGTATTTGCTATAATTAACGGCTTTTAATTTTTTAATGTCCATTTAATTATTGGAATTCAATATGCCCCAAAAAAAGGAACTCAAAGCTAAAAGTGATGCAGTTGAGATGGCTAAAAAAACGATAACTAAAAAAGCAGAAAATATTGATAAAAAAATGACTAAAAAAGAGAAAGAAGCTACAGCGAGTAAAAATGCAGAAAATAAAATGAGTAAAAAGCTCAAAAATTCTCCTGATACAGACAAAGTAGAAAAGAACACAAAAGCAGAAAAAATATCAAAAGCACCTGCATCAAAAAATGAAAAAATATTTCTTGCGGATGATGCTTTAGATCTAGAGAACGCGGCGATCGAAGTTGATGCCGGTCTCGATAAAATCACCGATGCGGCTTTTGACGATACTATCGATGCCGTTGCTAATAAGAAAGGTAGAGGAAAAGCAGTCAAGAAAACAAAATCTGGTTCAGATAAAGATTTAGTCAATTCATTAGATTCAACATTATCGGTTGGACAAAGTGCTGCTTTATTGCAAGACCTTGAAGCACGCCGGATGCGGCTAAAGATTTTAATCGGTTTAGGTAAAGAGCGCGGTTATCTTACCTACGCTGAAATTAACGATCATTTGCCAGATGATATGCTGGATGCCGAGCAGATCGAAGGCATTATCAGCATGATCAATGATATGGGTATCTCTGTGCATGATGAAGCACCTGATACTGAAACATTACTCATGTCGGATGCTGCTACTGCCGTGGCTGATGAAGATGTAGCCGAAGAGGCTGAAGCGGCGCTTTCAACAGTGGATTCTGAATTTGGGCGAACCACAGATCCTGTGCGGATGTATATGCGTGAAATGGGTTCAGTAGGATTATTGACACGTGAAAGTGAAATTGAAATTGCTAAACGCATAGAGGGTGGATTGCGTCATATGATTCAGGCAATATCAGCCTGCCCGCCCATTATTGCAGGAATTGTTGCATTAGCGAATGATATTGAGAAAGATATATTACGTATTGATGAAGTTGTCGATGGCTTATTGGATGTTAATGCACAAGACATTATTAATGAGGAATTTTC
>CAYVGM010000355.1:0-2178 GCA_964451125.1 uncultured Chitinophagales bacterium | reverse complement strand
TAAACGAATTTATTAGTCAGATAAATTATCCGCTTTATTTTTTTGACATCGAAGCATTTCAACCGGCAATCCCCTTGTTTGAAAATACAAAACCCTACGAGCGTATTCCGTTTTTGTTTTCATTGCATTATAATGCGGATGCAGCAAGCACGATAGCACATCAGGAATATATTTCTCCGGTAGGGGAAGACAACAGAGTATTTTTTATTGAAGCATTTATAGCAGCAACCCAACGCCCGGGGAAGATATTGGTTTTTAATACCTTGATGGAAAAAGGCATGCTGAATAAACTCGCCAATGATTTTCCACAGTATGCTGAAATACTGAGAGAACGCATGGACAGGATTATAGATTTGGAAATCCCGTTTAAAGAATTGTATTATTATCACCCGAAACAGCAAGGAAGTTTTTCATTAAAAGCCATAGGAAATGCCTTATTGGGCGAAGATGAATTTAATCAATCGGCTATCAAAGACGGCGAGACAGCTATGGCTGTGTATAATGAACTTTTTTATCAGGAAGACGTAACCTACATAAAGAAGCAACTCGATGCTCTTTGTTATTATTGCCGAAAGGACACCTATGTCTTATACCGCATTTTTGAGGCACTAAAAAAAATCGGAATCCTTACGGATTCCGACCTCTGATAATATCGTATTCTACTTGTACGATTAAGCTTCTTCAGGGATAACCAGCGTTTGTCCCGGATAAATTTTGTCAGGATGAGAAAGCATCGGCTTGTTGGCTTCAAATATCAACGGATATTTATTGGCATCACCATACACATGTTTTGCAATTTTTGACAAATTGTCTCCTGCTTGCACAACATAAAACTCTTGTTCTTTAGCTTTTTCAACAGGAACTACTTGCTCTTTAATGACAACAACAATATTGTCTTCTACTTCTTCTACTCCGTCAATGTTTCCTGCTGTAGCAATAATGCGTTTGCGGGCATCTAAGCTATCTACTGTGCCACCGAAAATTACTTTTTTGTCCACTACCTCAACGGTAACTGTTGCAGGCAATATGCCGAATTTGTTTAAGTGGTCAACCACCTTTTGTTTTTTCTCTTCAGGAGTTTCACTGTGTCCGAAGATTTTCTCGCCTACACCTTTAATAAATGAAAATAAACCCATTTTTCTGTTTTTTTTAATGAATGAATAAAAATTTACACCCTAATATAACAAAATTTATGCCATTTAAGTTCCAAATTTTAAAATTTTCTATCAACAATATTGCATGATTTTTGTTCAGTAAATATACTTAATAAGCCATTGTGTGGTTTAAACCACACAGAATCATAGTATTTATAATAGCAAACAGTTGTTTAGACGAAATCATTTTAAAGCGTCAAGCAAAAACATAGTATCTCCTTTGGAGATTACTATATTTTTCTTTTCTAACTTCAATTTTTGTTTTGTCCTAATATTTAAACCTTAAAAATCCTATGCCTCTATGTGGTAAAAAGTATAAATCAAACTGCGCAAGAGGTACTGAATATTCATACACTATCTTGAACTTAATAAGAATTCGTCTTTTCATAAACAGACCTATTTCTTAAACTTCCAAAAACATTTAAATACGTATTTTTGCCTCTCAATTTTTTTAAAATGAGCAAGTTGTATATTTCTGATATTTTGACAAAGGTCGCCATTGGTACCGAAATTACGGTGAGAGGCTGGGTGCGCACAAAACGCAGCAGCAAAAATGTCACCTTTCTCAATATTAACGATGGCACTACCATTCATAATATTCAGGCTGTGGTAGAAGAAGGTGTAGTAAGTGAGGAGGTATTGGCACGTATAAACACCGGTGCGTGTATTGCAGCATCCGGAACACTTATAGAGTCGATGGGCAACCAAAAAGTGGAACTAAAGGTAAAATCTATTGAAATTTATGGAGAAGCTGATCCGGATAAATTTCCCATCCAGCCTAAAAGACATTCTTTTGAATTTTTGCGCGAAAAAGCACATTTGCGTATGCGTACTGCAACTTTTAGTGCCATCTTCCGCATTCGTCATGCCGTTGCTTTTGCGATACATAATTTCTTTAATACAAGAGGCTTTTATTACCTCCACACTCCGATTATTACCGGCTCCGATGCCGAGGGTGCGGGTGAAATGTTTAAGGTTACAACCCTGGATTTTGAAAATTTACCTAAGCTAGATAATGGTCATA
>CAYVGM010000354.1:0-2178 GCA_964451125.1 uncultured Chitinophagales bacterium | reverse complement strand
GTAATATTTTTTGTTTCATGAAAAGAGAAAGTAGCTAAATCTCCAAAACTCCCAAGTGGTTTGTCTTTGTAATAACTGTCAACAGCATGTGCAGCATCTTCTATAATAGCAATATTATATTTATCCGCCAGTGTGCGTATTGTTTCCATATCACAGGCTACGCCGCCATAATGCATGACTAATATCGCTTTTGTTTTTGGGGTAATTAGTGTTTCTAATTGTTGTTCATCAATTCCCGGATGATCGGGTCGGCTGTCTGCAAAAATTAATTTTGCTCCACGCATATAAAATGCGTTTGCCATCGACACAAATGTATAAGTGGGCAGTATCACTTCATCACCGGGCTGGATATCTAAAAGCACGGCACACATCTCTAAAGCATCTGTACAAGAAGCCGTCAGTAAGCACTTAGAGAAGCCATATTTATTTTCAAAAAAGAGCTCGCATAAATTAGTAAAATATCCGTCACCTGAAATCTTGCCAAAGCTGACAGCTTGTTCAATATAAATCAGCTCTTTACCTGTAAGTAATGGTCTGTTAAAGGGGATCAGCATGCCTTCGTGTTTTTAATCGCCCCAAGTAGATATAGTTTTTACAATCACTGTATCTCGACCTGCATCATTTTTTTCTGCTTCTCTGATTCTGATATTTCCGCTTCCGGCAAAATCTATCAAGTTTTGTCTTGCTTTTTTTACTTCACTATTCAGTGCTTTAAAGTCCGCAAGTTTTACCCAATTGCCTCTTTTAAAACTATAAAGAATCACATTGCCATATTCGCCATTTGGTTTTTTTATTACTACAGAAAAATCATCAGAGCCATCACCGTCAACATCATTTTCATTAAGCACATTAACGCCTACACAATTCTGCAAATTAATTTCAGGCAAATCCAGATTGTCTGATGTAATTTTAGTTTCGGTAGAAGAAAAATTGCCCATAGTATCTTGTTCGGGTGCTTGTATAATCAGAGTTTCTTTTGTACCGTCTCCATTAAAATCACCTTGAGAAAGACTCTCACTCATAGCATGTGTTGTAAATAAGGTATCGTAAATAAATGTCTTCTTATTGTCAGATTCCTTATCGCTTTCAACAATAATCCTGAATGTACTATCCTGCATTTTCTTAAAAATCAAATAAGAGTGGAATACACTCGGTTTTTCGTTAATAGTAACGAGCTTTAAAAATTCACATTTATAATCTCCGGTATCGGCTGCATAAATTCCAACACGACCTATAATTCGTTCACGATATGAATCAGCATGTTTCATTCTGTATTTTTTTAAGCTGATAATATCTTTTTTTGAACGTACTTTTTTAAAGAATAAAACCTGATCAGCATAAAACTGTTCAAGGCTGTCTATATTAGTTGAATCGTGTAGTGCATTCCAATGCATTACTTCATCAATTATCACTTGCTGTTCCGGCGGAAGCATGTCATACGCTTCTTTCTTCTGCTCAATAAACTGCTCTTGATTGTTTTTATTTTTTTTACACGATGAACAAGAAACCATGTAAAACATTGCGGCGAAAAAAATAGTGAAATACCAAACTGCTCTCATAAAAATAATTACAAGTTTAAAGATACAAATTCTATACAAACAGCAATTGTTATTAATTATAAACAGAGAAAACTGCAAATTGTAAAAAAAATTTTCAACACTTCACAATTGTTGCCCATCTATTTTCTGTTCAGTTTTTATAAAAATATCAGTAAGATTTTTTGTAATTTTTATTTAGTATGAGTACGTGAAAATAAATCAAGCAAGTAGTACATAAGAAATAATTACTCCGAAATAGTAATAAATACTGACTAACCCACATTATAGTTGTTTTTTATAACAGTTGTTTTTTATAACAGTAATTTTTTTACTGAATACTGCTTAACAGTTTTTGCTTCTGTAAATCATGCAATTGGTATTTTGCATTTTTCCACATTATCAACATATATGAATAACTCAAGCGTTGCAAGCAATTAAAGATTGCATTATTTTTATGTTGCAGAAAATTTAATAGTGATTTCAATCTGTAAAAAAAATAAAATCGCTGACAGTAAAGTTTCGACTGTTGAAAACGAAACAAAATAAAAAATAAAAAAATGGCAAAGAAAACAGCAAGTGCTAAGCCGGCTCCTAAAAAAGCAGCAGCACCTAAAAAGGCAGCAGCTCCTAAAAAAGCAGC
>CAYVGM010000353.1:0-2180 GCA_964451125.1 uncultured Chitinophagales bacterium | reverse complement strand
CTACGAATGATTCAACAAGTCAGCAGGTAGTAACAAATACCACTGGCGGACAAGCAGATAATTCAATAATAGAAACCTTGTTTAAAGCTATGTCGGAAAACAATGTTCAGGGTTTTGATTATTTTGAATACAAACAATCATTGAAAACGTTGTTAGGTATGTTAGACGAATCCACTGCTTTCAAATCGGCATACGCCACTGCGGCAACGATGGGTCTTACCAAACAAAAACTGATAGACTCTGCCAATTTTTATATTAAAGTATTGGACAAAGAAAAAGAAAAATTTACACAAGCTGTAGATGCACAAGTTGCAGCTAATATCAAAGGCAAGGAATCAGAAATTGAACAAGCTAAAAATCAAATCAACGAAAAATCTGAAATGATTCGTAAACTGACAGATGAAATTTCAGCCTTACAACAAAAGATGAACGAGATACAATCGCATATCATTCAAGCTACTCAAAAGATACAAGCTACTTCAGCCAATTTTGAAGCATCTTACCAAAAAATTGCTTCTGATATTAAAGCTGATGTAGAAAAAATAAATCAGCATATAAACTAAAGGATTTAGTGATAAGTAAAAAGTAATTAGTAATAATATAGGCCATAAACTAAAATTTAAAATCTAAAATTTCATCATGTCAACTCCAACTCCACCCGTAGAACCGAAATCGTTCTGGAAAAAACCGGAAGGCAAAACAGGACTCTTATTTATAGTAGGCGCACTGGCTGCCTTAGGTTACGGTTTATTCAAATTAATGCCAATCCTCTTGGCGCTGGCTACCAATACCTTGGCTTTGGCCGGAATTTTAATGGTTTTGGGTGCACTTATTTATATGATTCTGGATCCTAAAGTACGCAATTTGGTCTTCTATATTTACAAATCCATCATGCGTTGGATAACAGGGATATTCGTTCAAATAGACCCTATCGGTATCCTGGAAACGTATATTGATGAACTGAAATCCAACTTGTCTAAAATGGATAAACAAATTGGATTACTCAGAGCACAAATGCGCAAACTCAAAGATATCATCGACCAAAATCAACGCGATATACAAAGCAATCTGACAATGGCTTCGCAAGCGAAAAAAAGCGAAAAAGAAGGATTGATGATTTTGAAAACCAGAAAAGCCGGTCGCCTGCAAGATTCCAATATGCGCTTGGAAGACTTGTACAAAAAAATGGAAATTCTCTACAGAGTGCTGGGCAAAATGTATGACAGCTCTGAGATATTACTGGAAGATGTGATTGACCAGGTGCAGGTAAAAAAACAAGAACGCGAAGCTATACGCACTTCTCATTCTGCCATGAAATCTGCCATGAATATCCTGAGTGGCAATAATGACAAACGCTATATGTTTGATCAGGCAATGGAAGCCATCACGGATGATGTAAGCATGAAAATAGGGGAGATGGAACGCTTCATGGATCTGTCCACCAACTTCATGGATTCGGTAGATTTGCAAAATGGTGTCTTTGAAGAAGAGGGTTTGAAAATGCTGGAAAAATGGGAGAAAGAAGGGGTCTCGTTGTTGCTTGGCAAAGACAAAGATTTACTGATTAACAGTACAGATGCTAACGTAGTTGATTTGGATGCGCCTTTACAAAAAACAGATAAATCAGAACATACTAATCAATATACGGATTTGTTCAAGATGTAAGAGCATGTAATTAAGTTTACTAACCTTAGTTCTGGTTAAGAAAATTAAGGCGAAAAAAAATAGTTGATTTCTCATTTTTTCCTCCACCTTAACAAGGAGGAGGAATTAAAGGAGGTGGTTCTATATAAAAAATCAACTATTTTTTAATTGAAACGCTTATCCAGAACTAAGCTTACTACGTTGAATTATTGAATCTCTTTCAGGATATTATCTTCGATATCCAGCTTATGTATTTTGCGATACAACTTTTTGATACGAATGAGCAACTGCGCCATCCATCCGGAAAACAATAACCATCCGATAACTGCAGGATAAAAGACCATTCGCAATCCGTTGTCCAAATCGTAAGTGTTAAAACCCGGATTGCCGCCATTGCCCGGATGCAAAGAAGAATCGGTGATGCGTGGAATTACATTTATCAAAACCATAAACATCACGAAGGCAAAAATAGAATAAACAGCACTGTAGCGCGCTTTCTTTTCTTCATCGTCAAATGAACCGCGCAAGATGAAATA
>CAYVGM010000352.1:0-2194 GCA_964451125.1 uncultured Chitinophagales bacterium | reverse complement strand
AAACAGAAAGTACCAAAATTAAAGCCATTGTTCCGAATAGCATGGCAAATGCACTAACCAACGAAATGATATTGATGGCATTCGTCGATTTTTTGCTGAACAGATAGCGTTTGGCAATATTCAGTTCAAGATTGAGCATCAGGCATTGTCTTCTTCTTCACTGCGGTTTTTAGCAATCTCTTCATCTTTCTCTTTTACATCTTTAAGCAATTGCTCTATCTCAAATACATGGTCTAATGAATCCTCCTTAAAGAATTCCAAAGCCGGAATTTGGCGCACTTTATTGCGGATCTTTTTGCCTAACAAACCACGGATGGTTCTATTGTGTGCATCAAAATATTCAAGAAGTTCATCCGGATTTTTGTGGTTGAAAATGCTGAGATAAATTCGTGCAGTTAATAAATCTGGGGTTATTTTTACACCGGCAATGGTCACTAAAGCACCTTGTAAATCAAAAGATAAGTCTTGCTGAATGACCTCAGAAAGGGCAAGCTGAATCGTCTTGGCAATTTGTCTTTGTCGTATCGTTTCCATAAAAACAAATGTAATTAATATCTTTACACTTTACAATCAGAATTTTTGAAACAAATACTCAAATATTGCCGCCCCTATTTTTCTAATATAGTGTTAAACATTCTGTTTAATCTGCTCTCTACGCTGTTTTCTATTTTCTCTTTTTTAATGTTGATTCCATTTCTGAATCTGATTTTCAATGCTGATAAAATTGCCGCTAATTCCACACCCGTTAGTTTCAGTTTAGTTAATCTTAAAGTTTACTTGAATTATACACTTAACACACGGCTTTTGCATTATATTCAGCAGACTAAAGACGGCAAAACAAAAGCGTTGTTGTTTATTTGCTTGCTTACTGTTGCCATTTTTTTATTAAAAAATATATTTCGCTATCTGGCGTTGCACTTCTTAGCACCTGTACGCACCGGTGTGGCTACAAATATCCGCAAGCAACTGTACGAAAAAATTCTCTTTGCCGATGTATTGTATTTTTCGGATAAACGCAAAGGCGATATCATGACAAGACTGACCAATGACGTACAAGAAGTGGAATACGGTATTTTACATTTTATTGAAGTGGCATTTAAAGAGCCGGTAACTATTATTGCCACACTCGTTACTATGTTACTGATGAGTCCTAAATTAACATTGTTTGTACTTATTATCTTGCCTGTTTCCGGCTATATCATCGGGAAAATAGGAAAATCTTTGAAACAAGCATCTGCTAAAGCTCAGCAATTACAAGGTGAAATCAATGCTACGGTAGAAGAAACTATTTCCGGTTTGCGAATTATAAAATCATTTACGGCAGAAAAATTATTTCTGAACCGATTTTTTAATCTTTCAAAAGAACACAACTTGCTTACAATAGCAATGATCAGACGCAGGGATTTATCAACTCCGTTATCTGAGTTTTTAGGTATCGGGGTGGTTGTCGTGGTCTTATTTGTTGGTGGCAGCATGGTTATCAATCATACTTCCTCGCTAAGTGCAGAGGCATTTATTGCGTTTATCGTTATTTTTTCTCAAATCATACAACCGGCTAAAGCTTTTTCCAATGCCTTTTATTTTATTCAGAAAGGACTGGCTTCCTTAGCAAGAATAGAGACCGTTTTGCACACTGAAAACAAGATAAAAGATGTTCCGAATGCTATTTCAAAAACAAATTTTGATGAACAAATAGTGTTTAAAAATGTTTCTTTCCGTTATGAAAATGAAGATGTTTTATCGGGTATAAATTTAAAGATACAGAAAGGAAAAAAAATTGCTTTGGTCGGCGTTTCAGGTTCGGGAAAATCTACCTTAATTCAACTCTTACTCCGCTTCTTTGATGTCAGCAGTGGTGAAATTTTAGTGGATAATATTCCGATAAAAGACATAAAACAGGAGGATTTACGTGGGCTTACTGCTTTGGTCACACAACATACTACACTCTTTAACGACAGTGTACAAAACAATATTGCACTGGGGCATACAGGTACGGAAACAGCAATAAGACAAGCAGCAAAACAAGCATTTGCAGATGATTTTATTAAAAGACTTCCAGATAACTATCAGACCAATATCGGTGATAACGGATCTAAGTTGAGCGGAGGCGAACAGCAGCGACTCACTATTGCCAGAGCTATTTATAAGAATGCTCCGATTCTGATTTTGGATGAGGCCACCTCGCACTTAGACA
>CAYVGM010000351.1:0-2212 GCA_964451125.1 uncultured Chitinophagales bacterium | reverse complement strand
TGGTTTATGCCCACCGGTTGGCGTCCGGCTGATGTTACTGAAAAGTATCCTGTTTTTTATATCAAAAACATGAACGAACTGCAAAAGTATAATCCATTTTATTCTACTGCATTTAAAGTGTGGTCGAATATTCAGTTAGTCTTTGTCTTCTTTTTGCTGATTTATTTATTTACTCAGTTTGGGAAATTGCCGATGAATTTAGTGATGCAAAATGGCTTATTTATTCTCTTGTCCATATTTGCTTTCACTTCATTAATGGACAAAAGCAGCATTGGCTTAATGGCAGAATGGTTGCGTTTTCTTATCGGAGCGTATATCATAGTAAGTACAGATGATTGGTTTGGGATAAATGCCTATATTTCTTCAGGTAGTTGGTTCATACTTGGCTATTTGCTAATTGCAGCCATAGTGTCAAGTTACTTTTATTTTAAAGAATTCAAGCCGGAAAACAAAACGGCTTTAGCGGTTTAATTGTTGTTGAATGTAAGCTTCAATTTTATCACGTTCATCAGGAGCAAACCAGACAAAATCTTTATCTCTTCTGAACCAGGTTAACTGCCGTTTGGCAAACTGCCGGGTATGCAGTTTAATGAGTTCTACCGCTTCATTTAAGCTTGTTTTTCCGGCAAAATAATCAAACAATTCCTGATAGCCTACTGTGCGCAGTGCGTTGTTATGGGCAAACGGAAGTACGGCTTTTGCTTCCTCCGGTAAGCCGTTTTCCATCATCCAATCTACTCGTTTATTAATTTGTTCGTGCAATTTTTCTTTAGGTAAATTAAGTGCGATTTTTATGCTGCCAAATGGTCTTTGTATTTTCTTTTTTTGTTTGAATGATGAGAATTTTTTGCCTGATGACAAGCAGACTTCTAATGCCCTTATTACTCTTTGCGTATTAAACAGATCAATAGCATGATAGGTTGCTTCATCAAGCTGTTGCAAGAGCTGTTGCAACGGTACTATTCCTTCATCATGGAATTGCTGATTTAATTGCAAACGGATTTGTTCATCTACTTCGGGCATTTCGTCCATACCGTCACAAAGTGCCTGAATATAAAATCCACTGCCGCCACAAACAACAACTGTATCTTTTTGTTGAAACTGTTCTGACAAAATTTGCAATGCTTCTTTCTCAAATTCTCCTGATGAATAATAATCATGGATAGATTTATGAGCAATGCAATGATGGGGTACAAGTGCTAATTCATGTTTATCCGGACGTGCCACACCGATTGCTAATTCCTTATAAATCTGTCGGGAATCTGCCGAAATAATTTCTGTGTTATAAGCTTTTGCCAAATCAATAGCTAATGCAGTTTTGCCTACAGCAGTAGGCCCTCCGATAATGATAATATGTTTATTGTTGTGCAATTGATTTAACAATTTAATCCGATTTTTTTTGAATTATTAAAGCAGGAAATTATACCTTATAAACAGTCAAACCCAGTTCATTTCCTTTTTGCAGCATGAGCTGGAATGCCGAGTCATAATCGTTTGGAATAATGCCATCCAAAATAGCATCTTTTATACTGTCTTTTATTAAGCCCACTTCCCTTGAAGGTTTTATCGCAAATGTTTGCATGATGATATCACCGGTGATAGGTGGCTGCCAGTTGCGGATGTGATCGCGTTCTTCCACTTCTTTGATGCGCTGCTGCACTAATTTCAGATTCTCTTTGTATCGTTTAACTTTGGTTTCATTCTTTGAGGTGATATCGGCTTCGCATAACATAAGCAGGCTTTCCAAATCATCACCGGCTTCAAAAATGATGCGACGAATGGCTGAGTCGGTAATATTTTCTTTAGTAAGCGATATCGGACGCAGATGCAGCAACACCATTTTTTGTACAAATTTCATCCGGTCGTCCAAAGGCATTTTTAATTTTGTGAAAATTTTAGGCACCATGCGTGCACCCACCACTTCATGCCCATGAAAAGTCCAGCCATGTCCTTCTTCAAATCGTTGTGTACGAGGCTTGGCAATATCATGCAAAATGGCTGCCCAGCGCAAATATAAATCGTCCGTTTTTTCTGAGACATTATCCAGTACTTTCAGCGTATGGTAAAAATTGTCTTTATGCCCGTAATTTTCCTGTATGCTCACACCCTGTAATTTTACCATTTCCGGAAAAAAACGATGCAATAATTTAGTTTGAAAAAGTAATTTGAAACCTATAGATGGAGTTTTGCTTAAAATAATTTTATTCAGTTC
>CAYVGM010000350.1:0-2218 GCA_964451125.1 uncultured Chitinophagales bacterium | reverse complement strand
ATAAGGCTTGATCGAGTGATATTGTTGAAAAAATTGCGTCATGTCGACAATCAGATCTCGAATTACGGGCAAACCCGGCAACGGACGTATCTCAACAGGTTCTTTCAAACTGCTAATCGGCGTAATACACGCCAATCCGTTTCGACCATTAATATTCATCGCATCGGACCCACACACGCCTTCCCGGCAAGAACGGCGCAAACTTAAACTGTCATCGGTTGACTTGATACGGAGCAATGCGTCTAGCAGCATTTTATCCGTACTGGCCAATTGCACATCATAATCACGCATGTAGGGTTTTTCATCTTTATCGGGATCATAGCGGTAAATAGAAAATTTCATGTTAACTCCGATTATTAATGATATGAATGCTGATGCATGCCAATTCAGAATTATTACAACACAATACAGAACTGCGAACCGACATTACCATTACAGAATATTTGATTGATTGCTTTCCTTAGTATAACTGGAAATATCAACAAAAATATAGCCATCGTCATAATGCTGAAAACGAATGTTATCGTTTAAGAATCTTATTTATTATTTTTTATAACAATTCTAATTCGCTCATAAAGTCATCAAGAATTCAAGGCTATATTCAGGTAAAATCACACTGTTAGGTTCATGTGGTTGAGCCAACATCAGGTGATTAAAAAATTAAAATTGATTGTAGATCAAGCCATAAAGAATTTTTATAAGGAAAAAAAATGAATCATATAACTAGCGTAGTTTGCATCATCGCTCTTAGTATCGCACTCATAGGGTGTGGTGGCGTTCCCCAACCCGATGCGGCGAATTGTTCTGGAAGAGGAATGGAATCATCGCTAACCGCATTTAAAAATGATGAAGCTGCACGTCAAGCATTTATTGATAAGTGCACTGAAATTAACAAAGAAAGCGCAAAAACCACTAACTAAAATTATCTAAAAAATGTGAGTATGTGAATATTGTACTATTGACTATAATGCAAACACGTACTCACTATTTCTGCTATTTATAAAATAGCCAGCCACAGATTATCAGTTGATAAACATGACGTTAATATCTAAGAGTTTCCTTTAGATCAGAATAATAGTTTTCTGGATACCCAAAAAACTTTCATGTTGTTAAAGTACACCCATCGTAATTTTTTTTGGGGAGTAACTAATCATGAAAACAGTAAATCTAATAAGCGCATTTATCGTTACATCTGCTTTTTTAGGCTTGTTAACCATCAAATCCACCCATGCGTCAGAAGTTGAAGGCATTAATAGCAAAGATCACGCTGCCTTAGTCAAATATTACGAAGCTGAAGCCAAAGAAGAACAAGCTAGGTTAGAACATAATCAAGCTATTCTTGAAGAATATGAAAACCATTCGTTTTATTTCGGTCCTCAAGGGTTAGCAGAACAATCACACGCAAAAGCTAATGCCCGTGAGCATGAAAAAGCAATGAATAATGCTTTAGAAAAAGCACAGTACCATAGAAAAATGGCCGCATTAGAAAACAATCAAAACAATGTAAATACAAGCTCTAATCAAGAGGTCGCTTATCTTAAATAACGCTATTAGCTCACTCTATTAAAAAGACAGTAATATCAAGTTACTGTCTTTTTAATTTTTTGTAGGAACACCTTCAAGAATCTCCCCATTTGATCGTGCGCTAAGATAGCGATACATATTGCGCATATTTTTCATCACTTCTTCATTACCTTTCCAAGCTGGCATAAGCCCTCGTCCATTTGCTACAACATTAGTAAATTCGACCTCAGACAGATTTTTGATATTTTTTGTTAGGTCTGGTGCGATTTTTCCTTCACCAAATCTACCGTGGCATGAACCACATGTGTCTGCAAATATTTGCCAGCCTTCGAATATAGCTTCATCGACTATTTCCTCACTGGCCGCATAAGCCACCGTTGAACAAGCTATATCAAACACAAGAATGTACGACAGTGACATTAACTTCACGTTAGTTTTCATGTTATAAAACACCCTGCAATATGGTTTTAAAGACACTCGTGATGAATTCTAAAATCTTATCCGGCGCTATGGGCGTATACTCAGCCAATGGTTCAAGTTCCAACGAACAATCAAAATTAGCTAAGCAAGGAGTGGGAAAATTTATTGATCACGATTGCAAGTCTATGCTCAAGCATGGGATTGCTCGTGAATATAGGACTTAATCGTTTCTGCATTCGCTTCTTTAACCACGAAACGTTGGGGTAAGTCTTCC
>CAYVGM010000349.1:0-2224 GCA_964451125.1 uncultured Chitinophagales bacterium | reverse complement strand
TTTCTGGCAACTACCAGCTCTGCTATCATTTCCGTTACATTTTCACCAATCATATGAGCTCCCAATATTTCACCGTATTTTTTATCCATTATCACTTTTACAAATCCATCTGTTTTTCCACCTGCTTTTGCTTTGCCGCTGGCACTGAATGGAAATTTACCAACCAAAATGTCCATGCCCCTTTCTTTAGCTTGCTGTTCAGTAAGACCAACACTTGCCACCTCCGGTGAACAATAAGTACAGCCCGGGATATTGTCGTATCGCAAGGGTTGAGGATGATGCCCTGCAATATGCTCAACAGCAATAATTCCTTCGGCACTGGCCACATGTGCCAAGGCAGGCCCTTTTACAATATCACCGATTGCAAAAATTCCTTCTACATTCGTTTGATAAAACTTATTGACTTTTATCTTGTCGTTTTCCATTTCAATTCCGCATAATTCCAATCCGATATTTTCCAAATTAGATTTTATTCCAACTGCACTGAGTACTACATCGGCAATGATATTTTGTTCTCCATCTTGTCCGTTTACAAAGAGATGAACTTTATTTCCTTCAATTTTGGAAGATATTACCCTGGCTGATGTTTTAATCGTCATGCCTTTCTTCGTGAATATTTTTTCCAATGTTTTACCTACTTCTTTGTCTTCATTTGGAAGTATAGTATCAAAAAATTCAATGAGTGTTATTTTTGTACCAAGCGTATGATAAAATTGTGCAAACTCTACGCCAATAGCACCTGCACCGACAATCACCATGTTTTCAGGTTGTATGGGCATAGTCAGTGCTTTGCGATAGTCGATGATATATTTACCGTCTATGGGCAAAGAGGGTACTTGTCTGGCTCTGCTACCCGTTGCTAATATGATATTTTCTGCTTTAATAATTCTGATATTTCCTTCAGTGGGAGTTACTTCCACTCGTTTTCCCGGAAGAACTTTTCCATAACCGGAAATTACGTCAATCTTATTTTTTTTCATTAGAAACTGGACTCCTTTGCTCATGCTTTCGGCTACATTTCTGCTGCGGTGAACGATTGCAGAAAAGTCGGCATGTGCCGATGCCGATTCGATGCCGTAATCAGCTGCATGTTGTAAATAATCAAACACCTGCGCACTTTTTAGCAAAGCTTTAGTAGGAATACAACCCCAGTTGAGACAAACTCCACCTAAATTTTCTTTTTCTACTACAGCGGTTTTCAAACCTAACTGAGCTGCCCGAATAGCGGCAACATAACCTCCGGGACCGGAGCCGATTACTATAATATCGTAATTATTCATGAATAATAAGTTGATCTCTGTGTAATTCTATCAAATTGTTCGTGTTAAATAATACATCAGCTACTAACATGAAATTATTCAAGATATGCACTAATTCATTATTTGAAATATTTCCTGTCTTTACCAAAAGTAATTTTTCCGGTTGTTTTAATAAGATATGGCTTTCTAAGAAATCTGCATCTTTGGTAATAATAATTCTGTTTTCATTTTCTGCGATTTGAAGGAGTTGCATATCCGTACTTTCGTTTTTTTGTATCAAGTCAAGTGTATGAATAACATCAAACCCCATTTCTCTCAGTAAGTAAGATATTCTTCTGGGGAGTTGAGCATCTATCAAATAATTCATGATGCTGGCGTATAAATACTTTTTACTTGAATCAGCTTAGTGGCATATTCTAAGCAAGACAAAATATCTTCTCTTTCCAAATCTTCATAATCTTCCAATATTTCCTCAATACTCATTCCACTGGCCATAAGTTCTAAAATCATTTCAACAGGATAGCGCATCCCTCGAATTGTGGGTTTCCCATGGCAGATTTCGGGGTTGAGAGTGATTCTGTTTAAATAAATTGACATAAACAAATATAGACATTAACTCAGGAAATGTTCATACAAATTTGTAATTTTAGCTAAATTATTTTGATGGAATTAAAATCAAAAATTAAGACATTTAGCGAAAATATTTACGATGAGTTAGTCGCCATTCGCAGGCATCTGCATGAGCATCCAGAATTGAGTTTTCACGAAAAAGAAACCATGCTTTTTGTAGCTCAAAAGTTAAGTGATTATGGTATAGAACATACAACAAATATTGGCGGCTTCGGAGTTGTAGGACTAATAAAAGGAAGAAATCCTGAAAGCAAAACGATTGCCTTGCGTGCTGATTTGGATGCATTGCCCATCGAAGAAAAAAATGCTTGTAGCTATATATCAAAAAATGAAGG
>CAYVGM010000348.1:0-2230 GCA_964451125.1 uncultured Chitinophagales bacterium | reverse complement strand
GCTTGCTGAATAGTATTACTTAGCCCGCCCTGTTCCTGCAGGGCGCTTTCATATATATGCATGGTTACACCTCGCGATTTTTTAATGAATCGCGTAATTCACCAACACTCCACCCCGTCGTTCTGGGAGTGATTTTTCTTGGTTTAGGAATTAGCCCCGTTCTAACGTGACGCCAGACAGTTGCCTTTGAACAGGCAAATAATCCACAAACTGTTGGCAGTCGGACAAATGCCGACTCAGGAAGAGAATCAAAATTCTTTAATGTGGAAGGAATAAAATCTTTGGTGTCAAATGGCATTTAAATCAATCCTATGAAATGAATTGATTCAAATGATAGATACTGACGAACTGATAGAATAGGGAAACAACTTCTAAAAAAAATCGATTGTGTCCTTTTTATATCAACTCCTTATAGTTAGCCGGCCAATTAGCAAATATTCTGCTCTCAATCAAATTATTGGCTATGATTTGCACTCTTCTTTTAACAATTTCATCCAAATTTCTGCGAACCGTTTTTTTTGCTGATTCTTCGTTTTGCGAGGTGCATAATTTTGTCGAAATAATGTAGATAGCTGTTTTAGTTGCCTCCCTTTTATGCAATCTTTTCCATCTGTCATAAAGAAATTGCTCAATAGTATCTTGTGTTAATTTTTTTATTCGATTTTTTCTTAAATATTCAATAAGAATCATTGGATATACATAACCTGAACTTATTGTATTTTTAACGAAGAAATATAAAAAAGGATTATAAAATCCACTTGGAATATCAAGATCATTATGCTCTTTAGAGAGTAGCGCCGAATTTGCTAATGAATGCAAAAAAAAATCAATTCCATTAACATTGCTTTGGGAAGCAAAATTACAATCAATCTTAAAGCGATAAAATAAATAATCTTTTAAGATATTTTTATAATGTATGGGTAAAGAACTTACTCGCTTGTGTAACTGCATTGATTCCTTCGCGATATGATCGAATTCGTCTTCAATTCTTTTTACTGATCCCTTTTTGGCTGGCTCATAGATACTACGTTGAGTAAAGAAAGCTTCCGCAGCAGATCGGTGAATGTGATTTTTAGGGTCTAGTCCAAGCTCTCTAATAGAAGCGTTCCATTCTTCTTCTAATGTTGCTATATCAAACATTATTTACCCATATTTATTATCTTTGCACCTGCCGCCAATTCATCTAGATAATCCGCCCACCAATTCATCATTTCACGGCGCTTAGGTAAGTGCTCGGCATAGTTATAAGCTGCCGATACTTTGTTGCGTTCAGCATGAGCAAGCTGCCGTTCAATCGCTTCGTGTGGCCAGCCGTGTTCGTGTAATACGGTGCTTGCCATTGAGCGGAAACCGTGTCCGCTCATTTCGTCTTTTTCATAGCCTAACCTTCGTAATGCGGCATTAATGGTGTTTTCGGACATAGGGCGCAGTGCGGTTCTGATACTAGGGAAAACATATTGACCACTGCTTGTGAGTAGGTGAATAGATCGCAATATTTCAATGGCTTGTGGCGATAGCGGAATAATATGCTGCTCACGCATTTTCATTTTGTGCGCAGCAATTCTCCATTCTTGCTTGTCAAAATCGATTTCCGACCATTCAGCATGACGCAATTCGCCAGGGCGAACAAATACCAATGGGGCAAGCTGTAAGGCACACTTTGTAACAAAAGAACCTGTATAACCGTTTATAGAACGCAATAATGCACCTACAGCTTTAGGATCGGTAATACTGGCATGGTGTTTTACCTTGACAGGTGTTAATGCACCTCGCAAATCGCCTGAAGGATCGCGTTCAGCGCGTCCGGTAGCAATTGCATATCGAAATACCATTCCAGCATATCCACGACAACGGCTAGCCAGTTCATTCGCGCCACGGCTTTCTATCTTTCGTAGTGCCGACAATAACTCTGCCGCTGTAATGTCTTTTATTGGACGATTGCCTAACCAAGGAAAAATATCTTTTTCTAGGAGACGAAAAATATTTTTAGCTGTTGATTCTGCCCAAGTGTCTTTGTTCTTCGCAAGCCATTCTAAGCCTATGGCCTGAAAAGTATTTTTTGCTGCGGTATATGCTGCCTGCTTATTTAATGCCTTGGTTACGGAAGGATCGACATCATTTGCCAGTAATACTTTTGCTTGATCACGCCGCTTTCTGGCTTCAATTAGTGAAATGGTTGGATAGACACCCAACGCCAAGGTTTTCTGCTTACCAGCGAAGCGATAATTCA
>CAYVGM010000347.1:0-2290 GCA_964451125.1 uncultured Chitinophagales bacterium | reverse complement strand
TGGACGGAAAAGAAGTTGATAATTCGCGTTATGATGTAGGAGGAAAATACTTGAATGCATCGAATTATGATGCATATATTTATGCCGAAAGAGATATCTATCGTCCGGGTGAAACCATGCACCTCAATACAATAGTACGTACTAATACCTGGGATTTGCCGGGAGAGATGCCAGTGAAAATCAAAATTTTCGCACCTAACGGTAAGGAATTTTATAATGCCAAAAATGTATTGAATGAGCAAGGAGCCGTGTCCGATGATATCGCATTGTCAGGTTCGGCAATGACGGGTACTTATGTCTATCAAATCTATTCAGGCAACGATATTTTACTGGCATCAAAAAATATGCTGGTAGAAGAATTTATGCCCGACAGGATAAAAGTAGATTTGAAAACAGATAAAGAGGAATACCGGCCTAATGAAGCCGTCAATATCAGTATTAATGCCATGAATTATTTTGGTCCTCCGGCAGCCAACAGAAACTATGAAGTCAATTTTTCATTAGAAAAAGCTTCATTTGCTTCAAAAGAATTTAAACAATATACTTTTGATGTAAGTAAAGCTGCAGAATACCTGAGTGTGAACGCTAATGGCATTACAGATGCCAATGGTAATGCTTCTGCAGCATTTAATATTCCTGCAGAATATGCTTCAACAGGATTGCTCAATGGTAGAGCTTTTGTTACCGTCTTTGATGAAACAGGAAGACCGGTGAACCGCCTGAAAACGTTTAATGTTTTTACACAGGATACTTTTTATGGTATTAAAACAGACAATGACTATTTCAGTACGAAAAGTCTGATTAAAATTCCGGTTGTAGCTGTAGACAAAAAAGGGGCTGCACTGACTTCTTCAAAAGCAAATGTGAAAATGATAAAACGGACATGGGAAACCGTTTTGCAAAAAAACAATGGCGTGCTCAGTTATGTTTCTCAGCAAAAAGAAGAAGTAGTAGAAAATAAAAATATTCTTATTCGGGGAGCTAATTCTTATTATGCATTTTCTGCTGATGAAAGCGGAGAGTACGAAATGCGTATATCCAATCCCGGAAGTGAGTCGTATGTATCATTTAATTTTTGGGCTTATGGTTGGGGCGATACTTATGCCAACTCTTTTGAAGTTAACAATGAAGGGAAAATTGATATTACACTGGATAAAGAAAAATATTTATGTGGCGAAAAAGCAAAAGTATTGCTGAAAATGCCGTTTGATGGCAAAGTTTTAATTTCCATAGAGCGAGATAGTCTGATTGAGCATTTTTATATCGACAGTAAAAACAAAGCAGCAGAGTTTGAGCTAAAACTTAAAGAGGTTCATGTACCTAATGTATATGTTTCAGCAGTGCTGATAAAACCAAATGTAAACGATGGCATGCCACTCACCATTGCCTATGGTTTTCAGCCGGTATTGGTAGAAAATCCGGATAATAAAATTCCGATTGACATTCAATGTGCAACTGAATCACGCTCTAAAACCAAACAAGTAATTAAAATAAAATCGAAACCCAATACAGAAATGACGATTGCTGTGGTGGATGAAGGTATATTGGCACTTAAAAATCAAAAATCTCCAAGCCCTTATGATTATTTCTATTCCAAACGGGCTTTAGAAGTCAGTTTGTTTTCAATTTATCCTTATTTATTCCCTGAACTAACAGCCTTGGGCGGAGGCTTCGATGATATTGGAAAACGAGTAAATCCGATGACAAATAAACGCATAAAACTGGTATCACTTTGGTCTGGTATTATCAAAACAAATGCACTGGGCAATGCCGAATTTCCCATTTATATTCCGCAGTTTTCAGGGAGTTTACGTGTGATGGCTGTTGCATACAATGGAAAGCGTTTTGGCAATGCAGATAAAAATATTACGGTCGCAGATCCTATCGTTATCAGCACCGGCATTCCGCGATTTGTTTCACCCGGCGATGAGCTTACCGTTCCTGTTACCGTAAGTAATACCACTAAAAATAATGCACAAGCTATTGTCAGTGTTCAAAGTTTTGGTGTATTGCAAAATAAAGTAAATGGCGAAATGACAACTGACATTACGGCTAAAAGTGAAAAACAACTCGATTTTTCCGTAATCACTAAAGAGATGACGGGTGAAGGCAAAGTTGTAGTTACTGTTAAATCGATGAATGAAACATTCAGCGATACGACCTATATCAATTCTCGCCCAAATACCTCGTATAGAAAATATTCCGGCAGCAGTACCGTAGACGGCGGAAAATCGGCAACAGTAAGTTTTGCCGGAAATATGCCGATGATGTTTCATCAAAATAAACTGGT
>CAYVGM010000346.1:0-2296 GCA_964451125.1 uncultured Chitinophagales bacterium | reverse complement strand
CGGTTACGGCAGGTGTTTCGGCATACAGCTTGATATTGCCGTCATAATCGAGCATAGCTAATTTACCATTGTCTTGCGCGGTAATGGAGGCATCTACAGGAATGGCTGTGCCGGATACGGCTCCGCCCTGCACTTCGCTTACTAATGCTATAAAAGTTGTTGGTGGCACTTCCTGCGCTAAAACAAAGCTGAACACCAACCATGCGAAGGGGTCAAGTACACGGCACTAATTGCTACACTGAATACTTGTGCGAGTTGTGAACTATACAGAAAGTAAACAATTAATATTTGTTATTTATCCTGCCATACTTCTCCGAAATTATCAAATGCATCTCTAAAGCAAATCTCATTTTTAGGGGAATTCAATGTGCCTTTATTAATGCTTAAATTAATAGTATCTATAGAGTAGCCTTTATTTAAATTTGTAATTAATAATTCTTTATTTATTACAAACCAACCCTTAGTGTCATATTTTAAATTTATAATGCGCAAGTTCAAGCCTCCTCTACTTCTGGATATTATACTTAAAAATTTATTATCACAATTATAAGTTTTATCGTCATTTTTTATGCAATTGTATCGATCTAAAAGTGTAATAATATCAGGTTCATCTGCATTGGATTCAAAAACAGTCCATAATAATGTGTCTTTTCCAGATATTCTCTGATAAATAAATGACTTTACATATGGACTGTATGTACCACCTAATGATTTGCCAGCATAATGATATGCCTGTTCAATATTATCTTCATTTACTCTACCAAAACAAGAGTCTTTTAAATAAAGCTTATGAATCAATACAAATAATTCTTTCTTATCATCGCCTTTTACATCAATTTCATATAGAGTTGTGTCTATATCCGCATTAACATATCCGTTATTAATATTCATTTTATTGTTTTTACACGAATAACTAAAAATGAGAATAAATGCAACAGCTGCAATTAAATGATTATTTCTTGTTTTTACAGTTTTCATAGTTAAAAATTGTTTTTAAATATTCATAATATTCTTTTCTTTTAGCATATCCATTTATTTTACCAGTATCCAGTTTCTTATCATGTAAAATGCTTGGATGATTTATAGCAGCAGAGACTTTCTCTATATCATCTAAATCGGCAAATTCATTTATATTTTTCATACTTTGATCTGCATCTGTCCAATACCAACCACCCGATCTAACAGCATATTCTAATTTCTTTGCTACGTTGGGAACAAATGCTGTTAATTGATTTGTATCAGGATTATTGCTGAATAAATGTACATAGAATTTCTCATAATTGCTTTTAGAAGTTACATGTATGAAACCTCTTCCGCGATAAAAATCTTGACCTGAATTCGCCGCTGATTCATCTGATTCATAAGTACAAGCTAATCTTTGCGTTTCGTGATAAACTTGTGCTAAAAAATGTATCTTCCTTATACATGTGTTAATATGATATTCACTAAATACTTTATTTATTTGATTTTTGAGTTCTTTGTAGTTTGCTTCATTCGAATTAATTGTTTCTGCAAATTGTAAATAAAATAATCTATCTGAAACTTGTTTGCCATCTGGAGCCTTATCGTCATAGGCTGTAAAGTCCACATATTGTTTTTTTCCGTCTTTTAATACAAGATTTCCTGCGTCATCTCTAATAAGTTTTCCTTTTAACTTTAACACTTCATTCTTTCTTAATCCAACTATTATTGTTTTTAACTCTTCTTCCGTAAAGTCTCTGTTACAAAAACAAGAGTTAACTTCTGTTTTATTTTTATTCATTTCCGTTGATTTTTTTTGTACTTGTTTTTTCACCACTTCATCTAAGATGTCAAAATTATTGCTTCTATTAAGTAACTTATCACCTGTTGTCGTATTTAAATCATATTCTACTTGTATAAAATATTCAGCAGTATTTCCTTCTATATCAGAAAAAGCTTTTTTCTTCATTTTTTCCGTCAATAAAATAGAGACTCTTGATTCATTCTGTGAGACCGTATAATCAGAGGTTGAAAGCAAAGTATTACTGCCAAGAAATAAAAATTTATCGTCATCATAAATATTTATCTTAATTCTTTTATCTATTAATCCTTCCGTTCTTATTATTGCAGTTATTCTTTGATTATATTTAAACGGTGGTTTTTCTAAAACTGAAACGCTTATGATTTTTGGTGTGTGTTTTTTATTTTCATCATTTGTGTCTTTAAACAGTGTTCCTGCTCCAAATAGGCTATTGTAGCCCATAATTTTAGTTATATTTCCCATTTTATTTCATTTTAAAAAGTTAAAAAATGCCTGCCTCGCTCGTCTCGTCTC
>CAYVGM010000345.1:0-2300 GCA_964451125.1 uncultured Chitinophagales bacterium | reverse complement strand
CATCGAATGTGATGAGTTTCTTTTTGAAAACATGGTGCAAAAATTAACCGCCTCTAAAGAACATCAGTTATTGTCGCCCAAGATTTTATTTTACCCGCAAACAGAATATATCTGGTATGCAGGCTGTAATTTTAATAAGTATAAGGGCAATAATACCATCATCAGAGGATTATATGAAATTGATAATGGGCAATATAATACACCGGAAACTACAGATTTTGCTCCGGCTTGTTGCTTATTGATGCAACGGGAAGTACTGGAAACAGTCGGTCTGTTTGATGAAAAATATTTTGCGTATTACGAAGATGCGGATTTATTATACCGAATTAAGACAAAGAGCAACTATAAATTGCTGTATAGCCCTGAGGTAAAAATGTATCATAAAGTAGGCGGTTCGTTTAATGCCAGGCTGGATTTAAAAAATGTAAATCAATTTACTTTTGGCAATCAGTATATTCATCTTACAACCAGAAATTTCGTCTATTATTTAATGAAGCAAAAGTCGTTCTGGTCTTATTGTTACTTATTTGTCTTCTTTTTCCGCATGCAAATGCGTTTTTTCTTTAGTGGCAAGTATAAAGTCAATTTTCGAACTTATCTGCTGCTTTTAAAATCATATTTTGAAGGTTTTTCTTTGTGATCTTCTTTGAAAGCAAGGCTTTTGGAGCAACTGCTTTATCTTGTTTTATCAAGAATTGTATTCCTGTTTCCAACTTAAAAAAAACCTTTAGAAATGAAAAGCGTATTTTGAAACTAAATTCAGCATTTTTCATTATTTGTGGCATTGCCAATATTTCAGTAGTTTTGTCGCTTGATTTTTGCTTATTATAATAACTAATTAATATCAGCTTTTATGCCTAAAGTTTTAATAGTAGATGATGAACGTGCTATTCGCCGCACATTGAAAGATATTCTCGAGTATGAAAAGTATGAGATTGATGAAGCCGAAGACGGTGAAGCCGGGTTGTCCAAAATAGAAAAAGGCAATTATGATGTCATTATTTTGGATATTAAAATGCCAAAAAAAGACGGCATTGAAGTATTGACCGAAATGCAACAAAAGGGCTTAGACACTCCTGTAATTGTATTGTCAGGTCATGGCAATTTGGAAACAGCCGTGGAGGCCGTGAAAAAAGGGGCATTTGATTATATCCCAAAACCACCGGATTTAAACAGGTTGCTCATTACCTTGCGCAATGCAATGGAAAAAGTTTCTTTAGTGTCTGAAACAAAAATCTTAAAAAAGAAAATTGCGAAGTCGAAAGATATGGTCGGCGTTTCTTCACCCATTACAAAAATAAAAGACACCATTGCAAAAGTTGCCCCGACAGAAGCCCGTGTATTGATAACCGGCGATAATGGAAGCGGTAAAGAGCTGGTCGCTCGATGGCTACATGAACAAAGCAATCGTTCAGGCGGACCATTGGTGGAGGTAAACTGTGCCGCTATTCCGTCTGAATTAATAGAAAGTGAATTATTCGGGCATGAAAAAGGGGCATTTACATCTGCCATAAAACAACGGGTGGGCAAGTTTGAACAAGCTAATGGCGGTACTTTGTTTTTGGATGAAATTGGCGATATGAGCTTGTCGGCACAGGCAAAAGTATTGCGTGCCTTGCAAGAAAATAAAATTACTAAAGTTGGTGGAGATAAAGAGGAAAAAGTAGATGTGCGTGTGGTGGCGGCTACCAATAAAGATTTGCTGAAAGAAGTGGAGGAAGGAAAATTCCGTCTTGATTTATACCATCGTCTGAGTGTGATTTTAATACATGTGCCCTCGCTGAATGAACGCCGGGATGATATTCCTGTTTTAGTCGATCATTTTTTACAAGAAATTTGCGGAGAATATGGGATTCCGGTGAAAAAAATAAATAATGATGCACTGGAAACGCTACAAGCACGCAACTGGACAGGAAATATACGGGAGCTGCGCAATGTAGTGGAGCGATTGATTATTATGAGCGATAAGACGATTAGCAAACAGGATGTGTTGGATTACTCCGGACCGAGTGGCAAGGCAGAAAGCAAGGGAATTGACTATGATAAATTTGCCAATTTGCAGCAGATACAAGATTATACTGAACGCAGTTTTATTGAACATAAACTTAATAAAAATGAGTGGAACACCTCCAAAACGGCTGACGATATCGGAATTTCCAAGAAACAACTAGAAGAGAAATTAGAGAATCTGGGCTTGAAGAAGAGATGATTTTTTAGGCAATAGGGATTGGTTGTTGGTCATTGGAGATTAGACAATGGACGTTAGGCACATAGCAATAGGCATTGGGTTTATGTATAGT
>CAYVGM010000344.1:0-2305 GCA_964451125.1 uncultured Chitinophagales bacterium | reverse complement strand
CAAATGTCCGCCTGATTTAGGCTTGCAAGAACAACAAGATTTGAGGGAGAAAATAAAGCCTTCGAATAAGCAGAAAGTATTTTTTACCTGTATTCAATATTTCAATCCTTATCATTTGTTCCGTCCGGATGAAAGATTATCGTATGATAATTTATCTTCCATTATTTTGCTGACGGGAATAGCTGATGCCAACCCGTTAAAAGGGGAAATCAGCAAGCACATTGAGGATATAATTCACTTTGATTATGCCGATCATCATCAGTTCTCCACAGAAGAATTGGACGCGATTAGAAAGCATTATCCCGATAATAAAACATGGCTGACTACAGAGAAAGATGCTGTTCGACTTTTGTTACACAAAGACTGGTTTCTGCAAAATGATATAGCGCTTTATTGTATTCATATCAAAACCAGGCTCATTGGCGAAAACAAGGAAGAATTCAAATTTTTATTACTCGATTTCCTTTCCTTCTTTTATAAAGTAGAGAATCAAAATATGCCGGAACAATTCAATTAATTTAATTTCAGATAAACTATACAGATAGATAATTATTATATAATGACAGGCTTTGGTAAATTTGTAACAACATGGATTAAGTACATTGATTTTATATTAGTAGTTCAGGAAATGGTTTTTTCTTCAATAAAAAAATAGAAATACAGCTGCATTAATGGAAACGGTGGAGATACTTTTAGCAACTTATAATGGAGAGCAGTTTTTGCGCCAACAACTGGATAGTATCTTTGCACAGTCTTACAATGCGTTCTGTTTAATCATCCGCGATGATGGCTCAACTGATGCTACGCTTGCAATTATCAAGGAATACCAAAACCTTTATCCGGATAAAATCAGCTTAATACAGGATGAAAACAAGCAAGTTGGTGCAATACAAAATTTCTCAATTTTGCTGCAAAACAGCAAGGCTGACTATGTTTTCTTGTGCGATCAAGATGATATCTGGCATGAAAATAAGATGGCATTATTGCTCCAAAAAATAAAATCGATGGAGATTGAACATCCGCAACTGCCCATTTTAGTTCATCATAACATGGAAGTTATTGATGAAAATAATGAACTGATACACACTTCCAAATGGACATTGGAAAACAATAATCCAAAGCATAATAAATTACAATATTTGCTGGGAAGCAACCATATACAAGGGTGTACTGTGCTCATCAATAACGCACTGCGGCAACAGCTTTTACCCATTCCGAAGGAGGCTATTATGCATGATTATTGGCTGGCTTTACTGGCAGTATGTACTGGAAAAATCGATCATATACCACAAGCACTTGGTAAATACAGAATACATAAATATAATGTAACAGGGCAAAGCAGAAATGAAAAAAAGCGAAGTTTTGCCGGCAATAAAAATATTAAGAAACTGTATAATGCATTGTTTTTACAAGCAAGTGCATTTTTACACCAGTATCGACATTTATTAAAAGACTCAGATACTAATCTTATTCAGAACTTCCTAAATCTGCAAACTGCAGGATTTTTAAAACGAAAATATCTGATTATTGCCAATGCATTTTATCGTCCAACTTGGCTTAAAACCCTGTTTTTTATATTGCGTTTTTGATTTTTCTTACCTTTATCCTCACCATGCAACCCAAATTAGCCGTCATCATGTTAACTTACAACAGCGCAAAACATTTGCCTGTTTTTTTTCAATGCATGGCAAAACAAACCTATAAACAATATACTTTGTTTATCGTGGACAATCATTCTGATGATAATTCTGTAGCACTTACGGAACAACAAGAATTGCCCATTGTGCTGATAAAAAATGAAAATAATGCAGGATTTGCAAAAGGAAACAATCAGGCTATAGCAATGGCGCTCAAAGCTGATTATGAATTCATTTTGCTGTTAAATAATGACATCGAATGTGATGAGTTTCTTTTTGAAAACATGGTGCAAAAATTAACCGCCTCTGAAGAACATCAGTTGCTGTCTCCCAAAATATTATTTTACCCTCAAACGGAATATATCTGGTATGCAGGATGCCTTTTTGATAAATATAAAGGCAATAATACTATTATCAGAGGTCTGTATGAACATGACAATGGGCAATATAATACACCGGAAACAACAGATTTTGCTCCGGCATGCTGCTTATTGTTTCACCGGAAAGTGCTGGAAACAGTCGGCCTGTTTGATGAAAAATATTTTGCGTATTACGAAGATGCCGATTTACTTTTTCGGATTAAAACACAGAGCAAGTATAAATTGCTATATAGTCCTGATATAAAAATGTATCATAAAGTAGGCGGTTCGTTTAATGCCAGACAGGAT
>CAYVGM010000343.1:0-2354 GCA_964451125.1 uncultured Chitinophagales bacterium | reverse complement strand
AATCGGGAGGAAAAGGTGACTCGTGACGAGGTGATGAAAAAGATCAGACGGGCATAAAGGCGGTGTTCTACGTGTTCCGATAGCCTTTAACTCTCAAACCTTCTCATATCGGATTCATCACCACGCATACCTGCTCGAAGCCTTGTGGCCCTACATGACTAAAAGGAACTGGTGACCTGAGCAAAATCCCGTCGGAAATGATCTGGCGCCCCCAACAGATTCGCCAATGAAACAATACCTGCTATTCTTCCTGCTCTTTCTTTCGTCTCTCGCCGCCGGCCAGAACTGCGACCTTGCCCGTTACCGCGCTCTGATACGCGAAGCCAGAGAATCTGCATTCGGCAAAAACCCTGATTATCAATTGGCAGTCAATAAGTTATTGTCTGCTAAGGCCTGCCAGCCGGATAGCGAGGCGGTGGTGAATTTACGATTAGTAGAGGTGTTCAAAGAAGTCAACCGGCAACGGGAGGTGGCAGTGAGGAATGAACAAGAGGCGCAAAGACAAACAAGCGAAACCATAAAGGCACTTAACCGTGAAGAATTATTGCGGAAAAAAGCAGAAAAAAGTATAAGAATAAACCGCATGGCCGTTATGGCAATGGATAACAAAAATGTAGATTTTACACTAGCATGGCATCAATCCATATGGGCATATAAATCATCAATTGATTCATTTTCTCGGGCAAGCTCTGACCCGGGAATTATTTCTGTAATGTCGAATATAATAAACGATAAAGAAAATTGGCTTTATAAAGACATTAATGTTGGGCATAGCGGCGAAATTAATAGTATCAATATTTCTCCTTGTAACAGGTATTTGATAATTGGAGGCGTAGATAATAAAGTGTCAGTATATGACCTTGCCGCCCGAAAGTCGAAATTATCACTGCCTCACAACGCATACTTGTATGATGCTGTCTTTTCACCTAATGAAAATTTTATTGTCACACTAGATTATAATGATGAAATGCACATTTACGATACAACAGGGGTATTAATATCAAAGATTTGCTGCAATCGGTACGCCTACAAAAATATTATTATTTCTCCAAATAGTAAGATAATTGTTTCTAATGGGGATAGTAATGATGTGAACCTTTGGCGAAAAGATGGAAGCTTTATGGCCAAACTAAAAGGGCATCGATCTTATATTAACTTTGTTTGCTTTTCACATGACAGCGAGAAAATATTGACATCATCGAACGATAGTACAATTATTTTATGGGATACGCTAGGTAGGCAACTTTTAAAATTAATAGGCCATAAAGGGGAAGTCTTTAAAGCGATTTTTTCGAATTTAGACGATAAGATATTATCTTGCGGTGCAGATAGTATTGCTATCTTGTGGAATAATAAAGGTGAAATTTTAAATATATTAAGAGATGTTGAGCGGATTTGGAATGCAAAATTCTCATTTGATGGGGAAATAATAGTTACATCTGGGCAGGGCACAGTTGCTAAGTTATGGGATAAGAATGGAAATTTTTTAAAGCACCTTGAGGGGCATACTGCTGGGATATTAAATGTTGATTTCGCTCCAAGTAATGACAAATTCGCCACTTCGGGTTATGACAAAAAGGTGTATATATGGGACAAGGCTGGAAATAAAATTGGAGTGCTTATAGGCAATAAAAGGTATGCCCGGAAATGTATATTTTCTACTGATGGAGAAAAAATCTTTACTTTAAGCGAATATAGCCCAGTAAAAGAATGGATGAAAAATTTAGAGCCCTATCAATCTTTGAAGATTAAAGGCCAAGGGATACCAGTTGCCGATGTGTCTACAGATGGCTCTATTATACTAGTATGTTATGACGATGTCCTATACAAATTAAACGGTTTTGGAAGATTGGTAAAGAAATATAAAATGCCAATTTTACCTTTCTATATTAACATCTCAAAAAACAATTCTATAATCATGGCACAGTCTTTAGATGAAGTAATTTTATTTGACACTTCTGGAAATCTACTAAAAAAGTTTGATTATTTTTCACCCTATCTTAACCCACCTGCATTTTCACCTGATGGTAAAAAATTCGTTATATGGGAGAATAATAGAATTGGGCTCTGGGGTACGAACGGGAAGAGATTAAATTCATTTTTTATTAAAACTGGTCAATTCCAGCACGCTGCTTTTTTAAATGACGGTTATTCTATGGTAACTTGTAGCTCTGATGATTCAATCAGAATATGGAACACCAATGATAATTCATATAGAATACTAAAAGGAAGTAGTTTGAAAAAACTTGTATATGTACAAGTATCTCCTAATGGTAACTACATAATGGGTTGTAGTTTAGATAGTGTGGCTCAGATATGGAATCTGTCAAAAGGTGACAAAGTTGTCACCCTTC